>CAVDDI010000007.1:0-19938 GCA_963607675.1 bacterium
CCTTATCGGCATCACCACGGCACTCACCTGCACGGTTGCGCTGCTCATCGGCAAGCGCTTCGGGCATGCCCTGGGAAGCAAGGCTACCATCGTGGGCGGCGTGGTGCTTATCCTGATCGGCTTGAAGTCGCTGATATTCTAGAAGCGCTGGGCAAGCCGACGAAGACCCTATGGTTCGCCGATGAGCCAAGCTCCCCCAACCGCCTCGCCTGCGCCACCGGAAGCTAGCCTAAAGCCGTGATATGCACCTCTCCGGAGGCCATGGGCACAACATCGATGCCATCGTTCACCAAGATGCGCCCCTGGGCATCAACGCCCTGGATCACGCCCTCGATGCAGGCTGCGCCATCCACCGAGGCCAACGTTGCGCGCTTGCCCCGGTACGCGAACCTGCGGGAGTACTCATCGTAGAATGCCGCAAAGCCCTGGCTGCGCCAAACAAGGTACCGCTGCTCAACCTGCCGCAGCATCAGCTCGAGCACTCGAGCCGCCTTCGACCGCTGCGCTGCGGAAAGCCCTGGCGCGGCTATGCCCTCGAACACATAGGCCTGCCGGTACTTTCCGGAAACAGACTGCGCCGATTGCGGCAGGAAGAGGTTCATCCCCACCCCAACGCATACCCCGCCAGCCAAGGCCTCAAGGGAAATGCCCACAAGCTTGCCATCTTCGCACAGCACGTCGTTGGGCCACTTGATAAGGGGATGCAACCCCGGCTTGGCCTGCTCCAAGGCATCTGCGCAGGCAAGCGAAACAACCAGGCTGAGCGTGGGAAGCTCCGCAACGGGAAGACAGGGACGCAAAGCGAACGAGGTGTACAGGCCCCCTTGCGGGCTTACCCAAGTCCTGCCCTGTCGGCCATACCCGCCGCTCTGCTGGAGCGCGGTTGCGCAAAAACCCTCTGCCACGCCTTCGCGCATAGCCGCCTTCACCACCTCATTGGTGCTCTGCACGCAGCCGAAGGCATGAACATCCCAAAACGGGGAAGCCTGCACCGAAAGGGGCTTCAAGGCGGAAGGACGCGTTTCTAGCACTTCCAGGCCTTCCCCACCGTAACGGTGTCGATGCTGACCACCGTGCCGTCGGCAAGCTCATGGTTCGGAGCGATCTCCAGCAGGGGCTTCACCACGAAATCGCGCTCGGCAAGGCGTGGGTGCGGCAGGGTGAGCACCTCCAGCTCGGAAACGTAGCCCTGGTAATCCAGGATGTCCAAATCGCAGGTACGCGGGCCGTTCTTCTTCTCGCGCACACGGCCCAGGCGGTTCTCGATGATGTTCAAGCAACGCAACAACTCTTGCGGGGGAAGCCCTGTGCGCAAGATGCACACGGCGTTTACGAACGTATCCTGGTCTTCCTCGTAAGCCGGCTCGCTCTCGTAGAAGCTGGAGATGTCGGCGATCTGGGTATCGGGCAGCATGCACATATCGGCAATGGCCTGGTTCAGCATAGCCTTCTTGCCCTCCAGCTCTTCGCCCGGATCGGCTACCAAGGGAAGGTTGCATCCCAAGGCGACGAACGCGTAGGGGCGCAGGTTTTCCTTCAGCGATTCGGCGGTAAGCGCCACGTTGTGTGTACGGATCACCGAAGCGCCCAGCTCGCAGGCCATAAGCGCCTCGGCGGCAGAAGCGCTGTCGCGCTCTTTCGGCTCATCGATCTTGTAGGCCTTGCCGATGTAGCTCTTGCGCGAAACCGCCACCATGGTGGGATAGCCCAGATGCACAAGCTCGTGGAAGTTGCGCATCAGCGTGATGGTTTGGTCTGCCGTCTTGCCAAAGCCTGGGCCTGGATCCAAGCAGATGCGCTCGTGGGCTATGCCGGCTTCCTCCAACTGGGCGGCACGCTTGCCCAAATAACCCACTACCTCGGAAACCACGTCTTCATAGACCGGCTCGTCCTGCATGGTGCGCGGGTCGTCGCCCTTCATGTGCATGACCACCAGGCCGGCATCGCAGCCCTGGGCAACCTCCACCATGGCGGGGTCGCGGAACCCGGTGACGTCGTTCAGGATGCTGGCGCCCGCCTGAACGGCAGCCTGGGCAACCTCGGCATGGCGGGTATCGATGCTCACGCATATGCCTTCGCCTGCCAGGCGCTCGATGACGCCCAGCACACGCCGCTTCTCCTCTTCGATGGAAACGGGGCTTGCGCCCGGGCGCGTGCTCTCGCCGCCTACGTCGATGATAAGGGCGCCCTCTTCAACCATCCTCTTCGCAGCCTCTACCGCCGCATCCTCGTTGGCATAGGATCCGCCATCGGAAAACGAGTCGGGGGTAACGTTCAGGATGCCCATGATAACGGGGGTCCGGGAATCGAAGGGGTACTTGCCGCAACGCCAGATCATTGTTCCTCCTATAAACGAAGCCCCGGGCAAGGGCCCGGGGCATTGGTGCAGGTTAGGTGCTATGCGCGCCTTTACTTGTCAGAGCCGTTGCCAGCTGCCTGGTCCGCATCGGCGGAAGAGGGAGCAGCGGGTGCAGCCGTAGGCTCGCCCTGCGCAGCGGGGGCAGCGGAGCCGTTGCCCTCTGCCATGTTTGCCTCGGACGCAGGCGAAGCAGCATCGGCGCCTTCTGCAGGCTGATCGTCTGCAGGCTCGCCTTCGGCCTTCTTGGCCTGTTCCTCCTGCAGGTACTCGGCCCACTTGTTGTTAAGCAGGGCCTGGCAGGCATCGCCGTCGATGGTCTCGCGCTCAAGCAGGACGGAAGCCATGAGGTCCATCTGGTCGCGGTGGGCGGAAAGGATCTCGGCTGCACGGTCGTGCGCTTCCTTCATGATGCGCGCCACCTCGTCGTCGATGCGGCGGGCCGTGGTGTCGGAGTAATCCTGCGTGTTGCCGTAGTCGCGGCCCAGGAACACCTCGTGGTTGGGCTGGCCGAACACCTGCACGCCCAAATCGGAGCTCATGCCGTAGTTGGTGACCATGGCACGGGCCATCTTGGTTGCGCGCTCCAGGTCGTTCGAGGCACCGGTGGTGATGTCGTCGCAGAACAGCTCTTCGGCAACGCGGCCGCCCATGAACACGGCCAGCTCGTCACGCATCTGATTGCGGCTGTTCAGCACCTTGTCCTCGTCGGGAATGGAAAGCGTGTAGCCCAACGCGCGGCCGCGGCTGATGATGGATATCTTATGCACCGGATCGGCACCCTCAAGCAGATGGCCAACAAGGGCATGGCCGCTTTCGTGGTAGGCGATGGTGGTGCGGGTGCGCTCGTCGAGCACGCGGCCCTTGCGCTCGGGGCCGGCGATGACGCGCTCCATGGAATCTTGCACCTCAGCGTTCGAGATGATGTGCTTGTTGCGGCGCGCCGTGAGGATGGCCGACTCGTTCAGCAGGTTGGCAAGGTCGGCGCCGGTGAAGCCCGGGGTGAGCTTGGCGATGCTGGAAAGATCCACGTCATCGGCCAGGGGCTTGTTCTCGGCATGGACCTTCAGGATCTTCTCACGGCCCTTGACATCGGGGGCATCTACCACGATCTGTCGGTCGAAGCGGCCGGGGCGCAGCAGCGCCGGGTCAAGGACGTCGGAGCGGTTGGTTGCCGCGATGAGCACCACGGAATCGTTGGCCTCGAAGCCGTCCATTTCCACCAGCAGCTGGTTCAGGGTCTGCTCGCGCTCATCGTGGCCACCGCCCAAGCCGGCGCCGCGCTGACGGCCAACGGCATCGATCTCGTCGATGAAGATGATGGAAGGGCAGGCTTCCTTGGCTTGCTTGAACAGGTCGCGCACGCGCGAGGCGCCCACGCCGACGAACATCTCGACGAAGTCGGAGCCGGAGATGCTGAAGAACGGCACGCCCGCCTCACCGGCGACCGCGCGGGCAAGCAGCGTCTTGCCGGTGCCCGGAGGGCCCACCAGAAGGCAGCCGCGCGGGATCTTCGCGCCGAGGGACTGGTACTTGGCGGGGTTCTGCAGGAAGTCCTTGATCTCCTGCATTTCCTCTACCGCCTCATCGACACCGGCGACATCGGAGAAGTGGACGTCGGGATGCTCCTCGACGTTCTTCTTCACCTTCGCCTTACCGAACGACATCTGCGAGTTGTTGGCCTTGTTCATCTGGCTGAAGAAGAACAGCAGCAGGGCCGCGATGATTATGATGGGCAGCACGCTGGCCAGGATGGAGCCCCACGGAGAAGCCAGGCGCACGCTGTACTGGATGCTGGGGTTCTTGCTCATGAGCTGGCCCAGCGAATCGGAGCCGACCCACGTGCAGGTGTAGTTGTGCTCGGAGCCCAGCTTGGCAACCGAGAGCTTCTGCGTTTCAACGATGGTGGGGCGGGCGCCGTTCTTGCGCTCGGTGCTGATGCCGGAGTTCAGGGCATCGAAGGCCTCATTAAAGGCATCGGCGGTGGCGGCGCCTGCGGTGGCGGCGGGGTAATAGGTGCCGCTTACCACGTACGAACCGGTGTCGTACACGGCCGTGTTCACGCGGCCCTGCTCGACGGCCTGCATGAATTCCGAGGTCTCAAGCTCGTCGGTCTGCGTGGTGCCGGTGGTTGCCGTCATCGTGCGCATCATCATGACCATGAAGAAAATGCCGATCGCGATGAACACCACCATGGTGACGATGTTCGAGCGATTCGGCTGCTTCATCGGGTTCTTGTTGTTGGAAGATTGTGCCATACGGGCCGTTCCTTATGCGTTCGTTCGAGTTAGTTGTTATTCGGCGGTGACCTCGGGCTTGAGCACGCCTATGCACGGCAGGTTGCGATAGCGCTCCTCGTAGTCGAGGCCGTAGCCCACGATGAACTCGTCGGGGCACTCGAAGCCGATGTACTTGCAGTTGATGTTCGCCTGATTGGGCGTGTCCTTGCGCAGCAGCGTGGCAACCTCGATGGATGCAGGCTCGCGCGATTCAAGGTTCTTCATGAGGTAGCGAAGCGTGAGGCCGCTGTCCAAGATGTCCTCGGCGATGAGCACGTGCCTGCCCTCGATCTGGCTGGTGAGGTCTTTCAGGATGCGCACCACGCCCGAGCTCTTCATGCCGTTGCCGTACGACGAGATGGCCATGTAGTCCATTTCGACCGGAAGGTGGATCTCACGCACCAGGTCGGCCATGAAGATGGCGGCGCCGCGCAGCACGGAGATGACCACGATGCTCTTGCCCGCGTAGTCTTCGGTGATCTGGGCGCCCAGCTCGGCCACGCGCGTGCGGATGCTTTCCTCGGAGAATAGGACACGGTCTAGATCGGGATGCTGGTCCACGAAGGCCTCTTTTCCCGCCAATGGCGGATTAACGCTAATACACAGATTGCAAGTGTATCAAAAGGGCGCGGCAACCCTTTTCGCAGGCGGCCTGGCGTAGCCCAACTGCAATAAATCTTCACCCTGGGAAAGCATGGGCGCCGCAACAGGGCCGCAGCCTACCCCTCTGGCTGCTGAAGCTCCACCTCGACCTCGCTCTTCAGAAGGTCGGGGAAGTTCTTCAACAGCGTTTCCACGGGAAGGCCCACGATGTTGTTGAAGTCGCCCTCGTATGCCTCCACCAGCGCGCGGCCCTTGCCCTGGATGCCATAGGCGCCCGCCTTGTCGATGGTCTCACCCGTGGCCACGTAGGCGTCGATGTCCTCGGCGGAAAGCTCCTTGAAGGTTACCTGGCTGGTTTCGGCGAAGGAGCGGAACGCCAGGGAAACATTGCCGTCGCCGCCGTTTTCCTCGGTGTCGTTGAGCATCACCAACCACACGGAAACGCCGGTAATCACCTGATGGGTGCGCCCGGAAAGGCGGGCCAGCATCTGGCGCGCGTGGTCGGCGCTGTAGGGCTTGCCCAGCATCTCGCCATCGAGCACCACCGTGGTGTCGGCCCCGATGACGATGCCCAGGCCAACGGGGTTCTGGGCCAGGATGTCCTGGATGACGGCACCCGCCTTGCGCTCGGCCAGCTTCTTCACCGCTTCCTCGGGTTGGGAGCGCAGGTCGGGCTCCAGGGACTCGTCAACCTCAGTTGTGCCCTTGTAGGCAACGAACTTCACGCCGGCCTCTTCCAGAAGCTGCTTGCGGCGCGGACTGGTAGAGGCGAGGATCACGTTCACGGGAACCGTTTTGCTGGGCATGGGCTTATCTCCTTCTGGGCTGGGGGGGGTAAAAGAGCAGGCGGTGCACCGCGTTGCCGGGCGGGCATCTGCCGGCGCAGGTTAGGCAACGCGCGCGGGCGCTAGACGCGGTCCGGCTTGCGACGGGCGCGGAAAGCGGCCATGGGCTCCACCAAGACGCCCTTCTTGTTGGCGCTTACCGCCAAGTCTCCCTGGATGTTCTCTACGAAACCGCTGACGGGCTTGCCTTCCCCATCGTAGGCGGAAAGGACCGTCTGCACGGTTGATGCCTCGATGCGCGCATCCGGGCCGAGCAGGCGCTGCAGCAGGCTGTGCACCGCGCGGCGACGCAGGGGCAGGGCAACTGAGCCGAAGCTGGGCAACAGCAGGCAGCTGTCGGAACCGCCCTCGCCGTCGTCGCCGACCCACTCGAAGCAGGAACCGGCAGCCTCTTCGGCAAGCTGCTGCAGGTAATCGTCTTCGTCGGCGATGAGGTTCATGGTGCGGCACAGCGTGTCGAGCAGCTGGCTGTTGCGCTCCTTCGCCTTGGGCACGATCTCGTGGCGCACATAGGCACGGAAACGATCGGTGTGGGCGTTGGTGGCATCCTCGCGCCAGCGCGCGCCCTGCTCTTCGAGCACCGCTGCGCTTGCGGGCAAGTCGTTCACGTAGTTGCGCAGCGCCTGGCGCGAAACGTCCAGGCAAGGGCGCACCACCGGGCCGTTGCGGTACAGCATGGAGCGGAAACCGCCCGGACCGGTGCCGGCGATGGAGCGCATGTAGAAGTTCTCCACCCTGTCGTCTTGGGTATGGGCAGTGACGATGCGCCCTTCCGAAACGGGCAGGGCAACATGACGGCACAGGCTCTCCAACGCCTCGTGGGCGGCAAGGTAACGCTCCCTGCGCCCAACAGCCTCGGCGTTTCCGCCGCTTGCCGCAACCAGCGCAGGCACGTTCACCTCACAGCCGAAGAACGGGATGCCCAGGCTTGCGGCCAGCTTCTCGACGAAGCGGGCATCGGCGTTGGCGGCTTCCCCGCGGATCATATGGTTCACATGGAGGATAGCGGGCTGGCCGATCTTGCCGCGCTCGTGCAGCTCGGCAACGGCATAGGCGAGCGCCGTGGAATCGGACCCACCGGAAACCATGGCCACCACGGGCGTCTGGGGCCCAAGAAGGCTGCGGGACTCGATGGTTTGCTCGATGGCGTCGATCATGGTCGGATTCCTCCATTTCTACCGGCTGGCAACGATATCCCCTCATAGGTTGCGCGCGCTGCAGCCGGTTTGCTAGCTTGTTCATTGTAATAGATGCCCTCGACAGATCGGAGCGCCCCGTGCAGTTCATCTTGCGCACCATTGCGATATTCGTGGCCGTTGGCGTGGCGGTATGGCTGGTTCCCGGAGTGGATGTAGTGGGGGCGCAGAGCGCCTGGGCATCTATCGCCATCGTTTCCCTGTTCATAGCGCTCATCAACATGACGGTGAAACCCCTGCTGCAAGTGCTCAGCCTTCCCATCACCATCGTTTCGTTGGGCATCTTCTACCTGGTGGTGAACACCATCCTGCTCTACTTGGCGGCGGCGATGGGCAATGCCCTGTTCGGAGCGGGCTTCGTGATCAGCTCGTTCGCCTCGGGGTTCGTGGCCTCGATCGTGATATCCATCGTTTCGGCAATCATGAACTCCGTTCTCGGGTCTGACTGAGTTATCCCCGCTTAACTCCGCTACAATCCTACCCGTAAGGGAGGAGCCAACATGACCGAAGGGCCCGTCATCCAAAACGGGAACACGAAGTGCCGTAGTGCCAAACAAACGGAAAAAAGCCAGGTCAAACGCGACAACATCATCGCTGTTGCCATAAGCTTGTTCCGAAAGAACGGCTACGCCAGCACCTCGCTCAGCCAAATAGCGCGCCAAGTGGGCATCAACCCCTCTTCGCTTTACTACTATTTCTCATCCAAGGAAGAGCTGCTGAACAGCGTGTTCGACCAAGGGGCAACCGTTCCGCCCATCTCCCTCCTGGAATCGCTTTCCCAAAGCCGCGCCGCGCAGCTCTATGCGCTCATCACCTACGACATCGTGCACAAGTGCGAGCTGCCCATCGACTTCAACGAGCTGGAGGGCATAGCCAACGAGAACTGTGAGGAGTTCGGCCTGTTCTTCGAGCATTACCGCCTGCTGTACCGCAGCTTCGTCACCATCCTGCAGCGGGGCATCGAGGAAGGCGCGTTCATTCCCTGCACTCCCGACGTGAGGACCGTGGCCATCCTTTCCTTGAACGAAGGGCTGCAGCATCACTTCCACGCCAAGCACAGGGACAAGCTCATCCTGGAGGCTTCAGGCTACTCGGTGCGCAACTACACACCAGAAGACATCGCGCGCATGGGGGCACGCTCCATCATTCCCTCGCTGCTGAAAGACCCGCATGCGCTTGAAGCATGCATCGACGAAGGGCGCGATCTTTACTACCAGCTGAAGCGCCGGCTGGACAACTAGCGGCGGCAAAGGCAGCCCTCGCACACTGCCACTTCCTGCAGGCTGGGCACCGCCATGGTGGCGCGCACCTCCACCTCCGCCTGCGGCACCCCATCGGCGTCGCTGTACAGTCCCAACACGGGGAACCCCGCGTTGCGCAGGGTGTCCATGGCGTACAGCGAGTCCTCGAATCCCCAGGTGCAGGCCCTGTCTGTGCCCAACAGCTCGCGGGCGTGGTTGAAGGCGTTGGGCTCGCGCTTGGTTGTTCCCAGGTCTTCCACCGAGACCACAGCGGTGAAGAACCCGCGCACCCCGGAACTGGAAAGGCCGGCTTCCAGGTACTTCGAACAGCTGGACGAAACCACGCACATGGCAACGCCTGCTCGTGCGCATGATTCCAAGAGCTCGGCGGCGCCAGGCAGCAGCGATGCACTGCGGTAATAGGCCATCATGTACTCGTCTATGAAACCGACCACTTCACCATCACTTGCGCCCAATCCGTAGTTGGCGTGGAAGTAGTGCGCCACCTCGGGGATGGTGAAGGTGCTGAACAACTTGCGCTCCTCGGGCTTCACCTGCACGCCGGCCTGGCTGGCAAGCACGCCTTCCAAGCCGCGCCATGCACCCAGGGAATCAAGAAGGGTGCCATCGCAATCGAAGATGGCACCCTTTATAACGTTGGATTCCGCTTTACTCATAGTCTTTCTTCAAGGCAGCGAAAGCGGGCATGGAATTCTTGATGACCTCGGAGGAAACGCAATAGCCGATGCGCACCCAGCCGCCCACGCCGAAGCTGTCGGAGGGAACCAGCAGCAGCTCGTGTTCCTTCGCCTTGTCGGAGAACGCCTGGGCGTCAGGTTCGAGCGCCTGCATCCACAGGTAGAAGGCCCCATCGGGGGCGATGTAGTGGTAGCCCAGCTCGTCCAAGCCCTTGGTAAGCAGCTCGCGGTTCGCCGCATAGGCGGCGGCGTTCACCGGTTCGTCCACGCAGGCGGCGATCACGCGCTGGAAGAACACCGGCGCGCAGATGTAGCCCAGGGCACGGCCGGCACCGGCAACGGCGAACATGACGCGCTCCGATTCCTCTACCCCGTTGGGAACCAGCACGTAACCGATGCGGTCGCCTGGCAGCGAAAGCGACTTCGACCAGGAATAGCACACCAGGGTGTTGTCGTAGATGGCCGGCACCCACGGAACCTCGGGGCCGTAGGCAAGCTCGCGGTACGGCTCGTCGGAGATAAGGTAGAGCGATCCGCCCAGCTCTTCGCGCTTCTTGTGCAGCAAGGCGGAAAGACCCTCCAGCGTTTCGCGCGTGTACACCACACCCACCGGGTTGTTGGGCGAGTTGATGATGACGGCGCGGGTGCGCTCGTTGATGGCCGCAGCCAGGGCATCCAGGTCTATCTGGAAATTGTCTTCGCGAGCCGGCACCTCCACGCACTTGCCGCCATCGGCTTCGATCCAAACACGGTACTCGGGGAAATAGGGCGAGATGACGATGATCTCGTCGCCCGGGTTGATGAGCACGGCCTTGATGCAGCAGGAAAGGCACGAGGCGGCACCCGTGGTGAGGTAGAAGTTCTTGGCAGCGTAATCGGTGCCGAAACGGCGGTTCAGGTTCTCGGCGATGGCCGTTTTGGTGGAGTCGAGGCCGGAAGCCTGGGAATACGCATGCAGTTCGGCCGGGGGCATCTCGGAAAGCTCACGGATAACCTGGGCCACCTTCGCGGGAGCCGGGACGCTGGGGTTGCCGATACTGAAATCGAACACCTTGTCTTCGCCGATCTGGGCTTTACGCTCCAAACCGTAGGCGAACAGCTCGCGGATAGCCGAAGGGGCGTTGCCCAGGCCGTACATGGTTTCGTTGATCATGGATGACTCCTTAGCCAGTTTGTTTCAGGCACCTATTATGCCGCGCTCGAACGCATGCAGGCAAGCTCCGGGAAAGAATGGCGGCATCCTGCTGACGAAAAGGGGCAGATTGGGTATAATCCATTTCTGCGCCCGAGTGGCGGAACGGCAGACGCGGCGGTCTCAAAAACCGTTGTCGAAAGACGTGCGGGTTCAAATCCCGCCTCGGGCACCAGTTGAAACCAAAGGCTCACCATTGCGGTGGGCCTTCTTTCTTGCCATGCCCGTGCCCGCGCGTGCCACTAGGGACAGTCCCTACTGGCACCCTATTGACACGCCAGGAGCACTGCCCAGCAGGGCCATACCAGGGCCGGGGCGAAGGGGAAGGTGCTGCTTTTGCGGGCAAAGCGCCAGAACAGGGCCATTGCCACACCCGCAAGGGCAACAAGCAGCAGGTACGGTTCCAGCAAATCCAGCCGAAGGAACAGGCAGCACGCAGCGATAAGCAGCACATCTCCCCTGCCAACCGAATCGGTGGCCGTCGCCTTCGATACCGCAGCGCCCATAAGCCACAGTAGCGAGGCAATGCCTATTCCCACAAGCGCTTGCCACACCAAAGAGGCGAACCCCCACGTGTCCAAAGACAACGTCAACCAAGATGCGCTTTCGCCCATCGGCAACACGCTGGCCGCCAAGGCCCCCAGCGCAGCTAGAACGCGAAGCAGCACCAGAAGCGCTACGTGAAAGATATAGACCGCACGCTCGCGGACATCGGCAACCGTGATAGCCGCGAACAGCGCAGCCATAAGGACAAGAAGCACCGCCATGGCGCACACCCCCTTTGTCAGGGGCGAACTATAGCGCATGCCATCTGCGAAAACATCGGCACCAGCTGGTTTTGTGCGCGCTTTCGCATCCGTTTCGCATCGGCTTGCGAAACCTCGGCGGAAATCCCGGGTTTGGGCCTTCCGCGCGCAACCGCACGCAAGCGAGGCCGAGAAACATCTGGGGGGCATCCGCCGAAAAGGAAGGTCGTCTAAGGCTGCTTTCAGACATTCAAAAGGGACGCTGACCTACGTCAAAACGCCCCTTTCAGAAACGCGCTTTCCACCCGGAAAGCAAAGGGCCGAAGACTTCCGCCCTCGGCCCATGAAGATAATGCCTATCGCTTCTTGCCGTACATCGTCATCTGGGAAACGTTGAACAGCTCACCATCGGAAAGACGGAACTGCTCCACTTTCCACTGCGAGATGCGACCACCGGCACGGATGGGGGTAGCCACGGTTTCCACGGTGTCGCCCGCCTTCACGGGAAGTAGATGCGTGCTGGAAACCTCCACGCCCAGGAAGAACATCTTGTCGGAATCGTAGTGGTCGGTGCAGCACTGGCTGGCAGCGTTTTCCGCCAAAGCAGCGCTGATGCCGCCGTGCAGCACACCATGGGGCTGCAGCATGTTCTCGGTTACCAGCATGCGGGTAACGTACTTTTCGGGAGTGCTTTCAACAAGCTCGATCCCCAGAAGGTCGGAAAGCGCCATGTTACTTCCTTTCACCCAACTGCCTCTTGGCAGTTTCCAATTGCTCTTTCACATCTTTGAGCTGGGCTTCCGCTTCTTCCTTTGCGGCTTCCAGCTCGTGGGTCTTTTCCTCTACCGCAGCCTCGATAGCCTCGGCATCGCGCCGAAACGGAAGCTGGTCTGGATCTTCGGGGTGCGGATGGTTGTCGAAGTAGCCCGTTTGCCCGCGCACCTGCCATGCGCACGTTGCGTACACCAGCGTTACCGCCAGCGAGAACACCATGGCCGGGTCCATTTCCCCCATGCTCCATGCACTGGCAACCTGCCAGGACGAAAGCAGCGCGGCAAGCAGCGTTGCCCAGAAGAACACCGTTATGCGGCGCGGGTTGTGGGCGCCCCATAGCCCAGCGAAGGCCACCAGCAGGTTCAGCACGCCGCTTACCACAGTGGAAGATCCGAACGTCATCATCGGCACAGGCTCGGTAGGGTCGAACAGCCCGATGGCGCGGATGGTAAGGAACCCGGCTCCGGTGGCTATCTCCGCCAAGGCCCAAACCACGTACACCAGGCAGAGCACCCGCGTTCGGCGCTGCCATACGGTATAAGGGGTTCCATCGGCGGAAAGGCGCACCTTCCCTCGGCGCTTCGGCTTCTTCCCTTTTCCCTCAGTCAGGCTCAAACCCGCATGCTCCTTTCGGTTGCTCACCCGATTGTATAAGAAAAGGCAGGGCACGTTGCCCCGCCTTCCCTAGGATTCAGGCCACTGCCGCTCCCGGCTGATGCCGATGAGCGGTTCGTGGAAAAGCCTATCCGCGAACCTCGGCGCCGGTGGCACCGCATACCTTCTTGATAAGGCGCGTATGCTGCTTTTCCACTTCCTCGCTGGTAAGCGTGCGGTCGGCGCTGCGGTACGCCAGCGCATAGGCCATGGACTTCTTGCCGGCTCCCAAACGCTTCTCGTCGCGGTACACATCGAAGAGCTGGGCGGATTCCAACAACTTGCCGCCTGCGGAATTGATGCAACGGGAAAGGTTCTCGTGCGTTACCTCTTCGTCTACCACGAAGGCAACGTCGATGGTGACGGCCGGGAACACGGGAACGTCAACGTAGTCGCGGGCCGGGCGGGCGCACTTGATCAGGGCATCCAGGTCAAGCTCCAGGGCAACGATGGGCGCCTGGGCGTCGAATGCCTCTGCCGCCAGCGGATGGATCTCGCCCAACCAACCCAGCAGCGTGCCGCCGGAAAGCACCTGGGCACCGCGGCCGGGCTGCAGGTGCGGGGCCTCTTCGGCGGAAAGCGCCTTGAAGCGGACCTTCGGGATAGCGAGCTCGCGCAGCAGGTTCTCCACCACGCCCTTGCCGTCGAAGAAGTCGAAAGCGGCGGGCTTGTTGTTCCAGGCAGGGTCGGCCATCGATCCGGCCATAACCGCTGCCAGGCGCTGGCGCTCCTTGGGGCTCTTGTGGCCCTCGGCGCCGAAGAACACCACGCCGGTTTCGTAGAGCTGCACGTTGTGCACGCCACGGCTCTGGTTGTAGGCAACGCTGCGCAGCAGGCCCGGGATGATGGACTGGCGCATAACGGACTGCTCGGTGTTCAGGGGGTTCAGCAGCTCCACGGGAATACCCAGGCCCTCGGTGGACATGCGCAGCTGGGCGATCTCGTTCGGGTCGGCGAAGGAGTACGTCATGGTCTCGTTCAAACCGCAGGCGCGCATGGTGTTATTCACCACATCCAAAGTGCGCTGAGCCTCGGAGCGCACGCCGAAGCGGCCGCGGCCGCCGGGCAGCGTGGGGGTGATCTTGTCCATGCCGTACAGGCGCAGAACCTCTTCGTACAGGTCGATCTCGCGCGGGAGGTCGGGGCGGAACGTGGGGCTTACCACGTTCAGGATGTCGGCATCGGGGCCGTCGGCCACCTCACAGCCCAAGCGGCCTAGGATGTCCACGACGAACTCGCGGGGAACCTGGGCTCCCATCATGGCGTTGAAGCGGCTGATGCGGAACTGCAGGTGCGGCTGCTCGGACTTCAGCGGCCACTGGTCGATGATGCCCGCCTCGTTCGATTCGGCCCAGCTCACCTTGCCGCCGGAGACCTCGGCGATAAGGGCGGCAGCGGCAGCCGAGCGCACGTCGATGCCGTGGTCGTCCACGCCGCGCTCGTAGCGCATGGAGCTTTCAGAGATAAGCCCCAGGTTGCGGCTGGTACGGCTGGTACGACCTGCCTCGAAGGTAGCGGTTTCCAGCAGCACGTCCACCGTTTCCTCGGTTACCTCGGAATCCAGGCCGCCCATAACGCCGGCCAGGGCAACGGCGCCCAGCTCGGGGGTAGAGATAACGGTCATGTCGGAAGTAAGCATGCGCTCCTGGCCATCGAGCGTGGTGAGCTTCTCGCCTTCCTCGGCAGCGCGGATAACGACGTTCGCCTTGCCCTCGGCGTTCTTCAGCTTGGCAAGGTCGAAGGCATGCAGCGGCTGGCCGAACAAGAACAGGATGTAGTTGGTAACGTCCACGATGTTGTTGATGGAGCGCTGGCCGATGGCCGCAAGGCGCTCCACCATCCAATCGGGGCTGGGGCCCACCTTGCAACCGCGGATGACGCGGGCAGCGTAGCGCGGGCAGCGGGCCTCGTCGGCGATGGTGATGCTCACCTCGGAATCGAGCGCGGGGGCATCTTCGCAAAGCTCCAGCTTGCCGGCCATTTCCTGCAGCGGGTCGGCATAGGGAACCTGGTACATGGCGCCCACTTCGCGCGCGAAGCCCACCACGGAAAGGCAGTCGGGGCGGTTCGGGGTGATTTCCAGGTCGAGCACCGTGTCGGCAAGCTTCAGATAGTCGGCGATGGGCTGGCCAGTGGGGGCATCATCCGGGAGCACCCAGATGCCCTCGTGGTCGTTGCCCATGCCCAGCTCGCGCTGGGAGCAGCACATGCCGCAGCTGGCAACGCCGCGCAGCTTCGACTTCTTGATCTTGAAGTCGCCGGGCAGCACCGCGCCGATGGTGGCAACAGGAACCTTGATGCCGGCGGCGATGTTAGGCGCACCGCACACGATCTGCACCGGCTCTTCTGCGCCCACATCTACCGTGGTCACGTGCATATGGTCGGAATCGGGATGGTCCTCGCAGGTGAGCACGTGGCCTACCACCACTCCGTCGAAGGTATCGCCCAAGCGGTCCACTCCCTCAACGCCGGTGCCGGTAAGGTCCAGGCGGTCGCAGAACGCCTTGGTGTCTTCCGGGACCTCCACATAATCAGAAAGCCATTTCAAGGATACTTTCATGTTCGTCTCTTTCTATCCAACAACCAGTTGGCCGAAAAGCCCTGGTTGGAACAAGGTCAACAGCGGCTTGAGCGCCGGCAGCGGGCCAGCGCCGCCGCATTAGAACTGGCGCAGGAAGCGCATGTCGCCTTCCAGCAGCATGCGAAGGTCTGGCACGTTGTACTTCAGGCAGGCAACGCGCTCGATGCCCACGCCGAAGGCGAAGCCGGAGTACACCTCGGGGTCGATGCCCGACATGCGCAGGACGTTCGGGTCCACCATGCCGCAGCCCAGGATCTCGATCCAACCGGTGCCCTTGCACATGCGGCACTTGTCGCCGTTGTGCAGATGGCCGGTGCCGCCGCACACGCCGCAGCTTACGTCGGCCTCGGCGGAAGGCTCGGTGAATGGGAAGTAATGCGCGCGGAAGCGGGTTTCGCGCTCGGGGCCGAACACCTGCTTGCAGAAGTAATCGAGCGTGCCCTTCAGGTCGCCAAAGGTGATGCCCTTGTCTACCACCAGGCCCTCGCACTGGTTGAACTGGGGCAGATGGCTGGGGTCGGCCACATCGCGGCGGTACACCTTGCCAGGGGCGATCATGTAAATGGGAAGCTCGCGGTCTTCCATGGCATGCACCTGCACGCCAGAGGTCTGCGTGCGCAGGAGCACGGCCGACTCGCCCTTCACGGCGGTTTCGGCGCCGGTGTTGTCCTTCACGTAGAAGGTGTCGGCCAAGCCGCGGCTGGGGTGGTCTTCGGGGGCGTTGAGCGCGGTGAAGTTGTACCAGTCGGTTTCCACCTCGGGGCCGGTGAGCACGGTATAGCCCAGGCCCAGGAAGATCTCGGAGATCTCGTCGGAGATGGCGTTGATAAGATGGCGCGTGCCCATCTGCTGGGAGCGTCCGGGGAGCGTGATGTCGATGGCGTCTGCTTCCATCTTCGCCTCGAGCTCGGCGTGAGCCAGCTCCTTCTTCTTGGCCTCGAGCGCGGCCTCGATCTCGTTGCGGGCGGCGTTCACCGTCTTGCCCACCTCGGCGCGGTGCTCCTTGGCAACCTGGCCCATGGCGCGCAGGTACCCAGTAAGCGTGCCCGACTTGCCCACTACCTCTACGCGGATCTTCTCCAGCGCATCGGTGGTAGGCGTCTTGCCAATAGCCTCGAGCGTATTGGCATGCAGGGACCTGATATCGTCGATAACTGACATTCCTTGCAACCTTTCCTGAAAGCTGTTCCGGCGGCGCCAGGGACGCCCCGGTATGAAAAAGAGCCCTTCTTGTCCTGGAATATCCAAGGACGAGAAGGGCTCTCGCGGTACCACCCTGGTTGATGCGCCTTGCGTTGCCGCGCGGTGCACCCACTTATGCTGCTCTGTAACGGGAGCGCCCGCCAAGGCTAGTAACGTCCACGCTTGCGCGCCCTGCTTTCACCTTGATGCTGGTAAAGGGAATCGCACTGCCTGCACGCCAGGTTCTTTCAGCCGGGGAACCCTCTCTGTTGGCTTGCGAAGGGCAGTGCGCTGTCTTCGTCTTCGCATGTGGAAGGAAGTATAGCGCAACGCCGCTTTACCTGCTGCCAGGCGGATGCGAAAAGCACAAAGCCAGCGCGGAGGTTGCGCTGTCACAGATCTTTCGGTTGCAGATGGCGAGATCTGCCCTGAATGTACGCTTGCGTCGGAAAAGGGCGACTACTTGGCAAGTTGTGCCTAGAATGCGCGCTCCGACAAGCGGATCTGGCAAGCTGGCACTCTAATGTACGCAAAGCGGCAAGATATCGCTGCCGTGGAGCGCATTACAGGAAGATCTCGCCAAGTGCAAAGGGATTTCCCACGCAAGCGTACATTAGGGCGATGGCTTGCCAGGATCCCAGGCCCGAGTGCGCATGCCGGCAAGACTTTGCCATGCGCAACCGTTCGGGTGCACTCCGGCGGCATCCTACCGAAGAGAATCATCCTCGTTAACCCAATGCCCGTTACAGCTCGATCGCCCCAGCGCTAGCCCCTTCTGCGGCGGGCGGCCACGACGGCCACCACTATGGCGATCAGAGCAACAACGGCTACCGCTGCCACAGCGAACACCGGGATGGAATCGCTGGTCTTGGCCAGGGCGGACTTATCCTCTTGAGCAACAGATGGATTGTCCGCGGCCGGATTGTCCCCGGCCCCTTCCTCTGCCGACTCGCTCTCTGCCTTCGGGCTCTCTTGGGGCGCATTTTGGCTCCAGCTTGCGCGAAGCTCGCAAACAACGCTGCTCGACCCAACGTTGCGGCTATAGGGGAAAGCGAGCGCAGCCCATTCTTCGCTGCCGCCTGCGGTGGAAACAAGCTGCTCCCATCCGTTGAAGGCATAGCCATCACGCACAGGGGTGGGGAGCAAATCAGCCGATTCCACACGGACCATGCCCTTGCCATCGGCAGCCATCGTTACCTCGTCAACAGCAGATCCGCCATTTGAATCGAACTCGAAGGTTAACGATCCTATCTCTTGGTAGTCATCTTGGGAATCATCGCCCTTGGCATCGTAGGAGCGGTACAGCGCCTCGGCAGCTTCTTGGGTATCCCCCATGAAGAACATCATGGTCCACGCGTCGCTCAGGTAGTAATGAACCTGAACCTGCTTGTAATACTTTCCGTAAACTTTCTGCCTAACATCCGCCATGCTCACCACCGTGAAAGTATTAGCATCGGAGGTTTGCACAACCGCATCCGCTACTTCTTTCGTGAAGAACCTGGCGCCATATACAAGCGCATTCGTCGAGAGCTTGGTGCCCAACCCTATGGTGATACCAACGCTGCCGGTAGCGCTGAACGAGCCATCCCACATGCCGCCCTCGATGTTCACGCTGGCCTTACCCGCAGAGCCCTGCGTATCGGGGTCTACGATAATAAGGTCGGAATTTCCCTTGTAGGTAGAGGAAAACGTACCGGCCTTGAACGCTGTAGTTGAGCCAGGGGCTGCAGCAAGAACCGGCACATTGCTTTCGATCTTGCCGCTTTGCGCCTTGCTGGAGTCGGTTACCGTAAGGTTGCCCAGGTTGCGGATGGCGGCAATACCATCAGCTGCAGTGATGGCATGGCCATTGAGGTCGATGGTGATGGACTTGCCTGCAGGAACAACGATATTGCCCTTAAGGTTGTCGCACACGGTGATAACGGCATTGCTTTCCGTCTCGATTATCTTGTTCAGATAGTCCATGGTGTAGGCTCCGCCATGGTAAGGCTCTGAGCTCGGGCTTTCGTTGCTATCCGTATCGGCATATGCCGCAGTCGGCACGGTTGCAAAAGCGCAAGCTGCCGAGATTCCCGCAACAGCAAGCACCGCCACCGCGAATGCCAACACGGCCTTTATCATTTTCCCAGTCAAAGTTCCCCCGTTCATCGGTCCCCCTTTTTTCTGATAAGCCCTCGCAAAAACAACGACGGCGCACAAGGCTGTATTCCCATTGGAATGTTTTACAGCGTAGCTATTTCAGGGAAATGAACAACCTTCCGTGGAGGGAAACGCATCAAACCCCAGCGCCTATGGCCACCGAGAAGCGGCTGTCTCCCTTTTCGGAGTTTTGACACGCCTTCCTGCTCGGGCGCCTCATACCACTCACCGCAGAGCAGGAAAAACGCTGGTCAATCGGCAGTCTTGCTTCAAGCTAAAGTTCAACTGCCCGCAGCGCTAAAGGGAACCGTCCCTACTGACAAGCCAACCGAAAACGCCCTGGAGGCAGGAAAGCCCTGGCAGCTCAACCTGCCAGGGGCTTTCCACTTATACCAAGGCTCTTGCTTGAGCGCTAGCGCTTCCGATTGCGGCGGGCTGCCACAACAGCCACTGCAATGGCGGCTATGGCAATCACAACAACCGCCGCCACAGCGAATACCGGGATGGAGTCGCTGGTCTTGGCCAGGGCGGACTTGCTGGCATCCGCGGCAGTGCCGGAAGCGGGATCCTCGCCGCCCTGCGTAGGCGCGGCGACCTTGATGGTCGCGGAAACATCGAGGGAGGCGCCCTCCTGGTCTACCGCGGAGTCGTCGGCGGTGGTGATGCGGGTCACGGTACCGTGGGCGGCAAGCTCCTGGGCGCCGGTCGCGCTCTCGTCGAAGCCCTCCACAGCCTGCCACTCGATGTCGCCCTCCGCGGCCACACCGCTCTCCACCTCGACGTCCACACTGCCGGGAAGCGGCCAGCTGCCGTCGGCCGCGCAGGCCTTGGCCTGTTCGAAGGAGAGCTCCACGTCGGCGGGCTGGGACACGCCCGTCACCTTGGCGGCGGCGGTTGCGGGGAAGGACACGCACAGGTACAGGCTGCCGTCCAGGACGGCGAAGCCGGCGCCCTCGGCCCGGACCCCGTTGCAGGTCACAACGGCGTCCCTGTCGAGGACGTCCTCGACGTCCTCGAAGCCGGCGTCGTCGGAGAGCTTGATCAGCGCGGTGTAGGCGGTCGAGTAGCCGGCCTTGCCGTCTGCGGCCTCGGGCGACCAGGTCACCTCGAAGGAGTCGACGTCGAAGCCCTGGGCAAGGCTCACGGCTTGGCCGTCGGAGCAGGTTACCTCGACGTCGGCGCAGGTGCCTGCCAGGCCCCCGCCGGCAACCGGCGCGTCGAGCTCGACGTCGAGGGAGGTCGCGATCGGGGTGTAGACGGCCGTCAAGGACCTTATCTTGAGGAGCTCGGAGACGGGGATCGTGACAACGCCCTCGTCGGAGACCTCGGCATCGCCCTCTACCTCCCAGTTGCAGAAGTTGTAGCGCTCCATCGCGGGGGCGGCGATGGAGACGGTGTCGGACTCGTCGTCGTAGGTATAGGAGACCTTAACCGTTTCGATGATGCCCGCGT
>CAVDDI010000008.1:0-19814 GCA_963607675.1 bacterium
CCTCTTCTCTCTACGCGGTCATGGTGGCGGCGGCCGTCTTGAAGAAGCGTGCCTGGTGCACAAACTCCTTGGGCACGCTCATGGTTAGCAGGGCGGTGTGGTCGAAGGCCTTCGGGTTCATCACCTTCACCACTTCGGCATCGCAAACCACCTGGCCGCTGCGGTCGAGCGCCTTGCCAACGGCGCCCTTCTCGGGCAGCGGGTAGAACTCGTAGGGCAGGGTTACCTGCGCCGTTCCGTCGCCCATGTCCTCGTTCACCAAGAAGATTGCCTGACCTGGGCAGAATGCCACGCACTTACCGCAGTTGCTGCAGTTGGCCTCGGTGTTGATGGTAGGCAGGATGGTGATGTTCGACCCTACGTTGATGCAGTGGCGCGGGCATACGTCCTGACAGGGGTTGCAGGGGATGTTCTGCGTGCATTCGATTACCGCGTGCCAGCCTTCCATATGCTTCACGCCGCCGAAGGAATCCACTTCCTCGTCAGTAACGAAGCCCTTCTTCAGAAGGTTCTGCGAAAGCGGGATGCCCTCCTCGGTCTCGGTGAACACCTTGCCGCGGTTCTGTGGGGCGAACATGCCGATGCGCAGGCGATCGAGCGCATCGTAGTGCTCTTGCCTGTCGGCTGCTGCCTGCTCGGCGTCGATGAAGCCCAGGAACTCGGCGGCGGAAACCGCGGCGATACGCCCCTCGATCATGGCCGAGCTTGCCTCTTCAATGCCCGCCGCATCGCCGGCAACGAAGATGCCCGGCACCGAGGTGGAGCAATCCTCTTTGCTTACTGGGATGCGACCGCCGCGCTCCACCATCTCGCAGCCAGCCATGTCAAGCAGCTGCGACTGCGGCGAAAGGCCAACGGCCAGGCAGATGGTATCCACATCGAAGTGCTTCTCCGTGCCCTCGATGAACTGGAAGTGGCTGTCCACCTCGGCGATGGTGACGCCGGTTACATGGTCTTCGCCTTCCGCCTTCTTGATGGTATGCGACGTGTAGAACGGAACGCCCGTGCGCGCCAGCTTCTGCGCGTGAACGCCGTAGCCGCCCACACGCGGGCCGGCATCCACCAGGGCAACCACTTCGCATCCTGCCTGCAGCAGCTGATAACTCACTACCAGGCCAACATTGCCGGTGCCCAGCATAAGAACCTTGTTGCCCGGCTTCACGCCGTTCAAGTTCATGAACATCTGGGCAGCGCCTGCGCCGATGACACCGGGGAGCGTCCAGCCTTCGAAGGTGACGGCATTCTCGGAAGCGCCCGTTGCCACGATGATGCTGTCGGCCTTGTAGTGCTCGGTGCGGTCTTCGCGGTGAACCAGTACCTCGTTTTCGGGGAAGATGCCCATCACCACGCTGTTCAGCTCAACATCTACGCCGGCCTCTGCCGCTTCCTTCAGCAGGTCTTGGCCGATGGTTATGCCGCGCAGCTTCGCGCCGTGCTCCTTGGAGCCGAAGAACTTGTGTATCTGCTTGAACAGCTGGCCGCCGGGGCGGGAGTTCTCGTCGAAAACCACCACTTCAAGGCCGTAACGGGCGGCGGCGATCGCTGCGCACAGGCCGGAAGGGCCGGCACCCACGATGATAAGGTCGTATCGCTTCATCCTAACCGCCTCTATTCCGCAGCCTCGGCGCCGGGCTTCGCCGAAACGCCGTATTGGGTTTGCACTGTCATTCCCTCGCGCACCGGGGTGATGCAGGTGCGCACGTTGGGCTTGCCGTCCACCACCATCACGCAGTCGGTGCAGCGACCGATGGCGCAGAACACGCCGCGCGGGCGGTCCATCTTCATGGTGTGGCGGTGCACCATGACGCCTGCTGCCTTGAGGGCGGCGGCGATGGGCTCGCCCTCGTATCCTTCGATGGGCTTGCCGTCGTAGCTGAAGGTGACCAACGGCCCCTTCTCCGGCTCACCCAGAATGGGGTGGAAATCGATTCTTTGAGACATAACCTGTCCTAACCATGTGTTTATCAACGGTGCCGCAGCCCTTGCCCAAGCTGCGGCACCTGAAAGTGAGAGGGTCGATGAGGAAAGACCCTGGAGTAAGCGGTTCGCGCCTATGCGAACGTGGGGGCATCCCACAGGTGAAGCTTGGTGCCGATGCCCATCTTCACTGCGTTGTCGTAGCAGTACTTGCCCCAAGCAACGTCTTCCACCGGCATGCCGCCGACGCTCATGGTGATCACCTCGTCGTCGCTCACGCGGCCGGGAGCCTTGCCCAGCAGGATATCGCCCATGGAGATGATGCGGTCGCGGGTGATAAGGTCGTCATGCACCATGTCGGTGAACTTGCAGCCGAAGATGTCCATGCCATAGCCGAAGGTGGGGTACGGATATTCCTGAGCCCATGCGTCGTACAGCCCGATGTCATCTACCACGAGCTTGCACTTGTCGATGAGGAACTGGTCCTCAACGTCGTAGGCCGAAGTGCCCACGATGAAGGCGCCGGGCTTCACCCATTCACCCATCACCTTTGCGTAGGTGTTCGGGTCGGAGGTGGCGGTTGCGCCGAAGTACACGCAGTCGGAATCGCGCACCAGGGATTCCAGGTCGTCTACCACTTCGATAGTGGTGAACTGAGGATGATGTTCCTTGACGTAGGCAACGTAGTTGTCGATGCCGCGCTGGCTGCGGCCCTTGATCTTCACCGTGTCCATCTCGGGGCACTCAGCGGCGAATGCGTCGATGGCGGTTCGGCTCATGCCGCCAGGGCCGTAGATGCCCAGGACCTTGGAGTCCTTACGAGCCAAGTGGCGGATGCCTACGCCAGGGATGCCGCCGGTGCGGTAGGCGGAAAGCAGGTTTGCGGAGAGCAAAGCGATGGGTGCGCCCGTGTCCTTGTCGTTCAGCATGACCATGAGGATGGAACGGGGCAGGCCCTTTTCCTTGTTAGCGGTGTTGGAGCCGTACCACTTGCAGCCCGCCATATCGAAGGGGCCGCCAAGATAGGCGGGCATCGCCATGAAGCGACGATCCTCGCCCTTGTTGGTGGGCATGTTGGGGAACGGGGAGGTCTCAGGGAAGGTGACCATGCAGCCATGCGACGTGCCGTCCTTGCCGCCCATCATGAAGTCGCCGACGCGCAGGCACTTCAAAACCTCTTCCATCGTGTCGATGCAGTCGGAGATGTTCATAACGCCGGCTTTGATCATGTCTTCCTCGTTGAGATACAGGAAATCAATCGCTGGATAACTCATTGGGGGCCTCCTCATATCAGGCATTGCTTCCTTGCTTCGTCTGCGAACCGCCCTGCGCTTCGCTTGCCTTTAATTATTCGAAGCCGCGTTACTAGCTCATTTCGGCGAAATGAAGGCTTCTTTGCTAGCCCGTGTACGTCTTGGGTCATCTGAGGTTCATTCCGGTAACAATTCGAATTAAAGGAAAAGAAACCCCAGGTAGATTCATTGTTTATCGTGAAACACAAACGACATGACCGTTGATCCGGCAATCGCTCCAGCGTCAGTGTCGCCCTTGCGGGAAGGGGGAAGGCGGGCTATCCAAGCAACAGCGCGAAACAAAGGGGCCGGCAACGTGGGAACGATCCCGCGCTGCCGGCCCCTGAACGAAACCGTTGCCTACGCTTTCAGGCTATACCGCAGCCTCGCCCGATTCCCCGGTACGGATACGGATAACCTGCTCTACCGGCATGACGAATATCTTGCCATCGCCCACCTCACCGGTGTAGGCGGTTTTACGGATGAGGTCCACCACCGCATCTACCTCTTCGTCGGGCACCACCAAGTCGAACTTGATCTTCGGAAGCATGGTTACCAGCACCTCGGATCCGCGGACGTACTCGCTCCATCCATGTTGGCTCCCGCAGCCCATCACCTCCGAAACGGTAAGACCGCCGACGCCGCCCTCGAACAGCGCTTCCTTAAGCGGCTCAAGCATGCTTGAGCGGACAATCGCCTCTACTTTCTTCATGACTTACCTCACTTACTGATCAAGGCCGGTAAAGGACGGGTAGCCGGATTCGCCATGTACCGTGGTGTCAAGGCCGCGATTCTCGACTTCCTTGCTCACCCGCAGGCTGCCACCGAACAACGCCTTGGCAACATAGCCGATGATAGCCGTGGTAACCGTTACGTACACCAAGGTAACCAAAACGGAAAGCACCTGGTTGACAAGCAACGTTGGGTCGCCGGTGTACAACAGACCACCCAGTTCATTGGTGGAAAGGCCAGGCATGGCGAAGATGCCGGTCAGAATGCATCCAACGATACCGCCAACGCCGTGGCAACCGAATGCGTCCAGGGCATCGTCCCAACCCAGCTTGCGCTTCAGCACCGCGATGAAGTAGTAGCAGATGGGCGATACTATCAGCCCCATGATGATAGCGATCATCGGGTCAACATAGCCGCAGGCAGGGGTTATCACAACCAAGCCAGCCAAGATACCAGTGCAGCCGCCTACCAAGGTGGGCTTCTTCGTGACGATGCGCTCTACGGCAAGCCAGCTTGCCGAAGCGGCGCAAGCGGCAAGCAGGGTGTTGCAGATGGCAAGGCCGGCATAGCCATCGGCTGCCAAGGCGGAGCCGCCGTTGAAGCCGAACCAGCCAACGAACAGCAAACCACAGCCGATAACCACCGCAGGAACGTTATGGGGGCGCACCGTACGCACACCGAAACCGGTACGCTTACCAAGGATAAGAGCCAGGACCAAGCCGCCCAGGCCAGAGCAGATATGAACCGCTGTGCCACCGGCGAAATCGAGCGCGCCGATTGCATTGGAATTGCCGATTAGGCCGCCGCCCCAAACCATATGGGCCATTGGCGCATACACGATCAAGCTCCAGAACAAGAGAATGAACGCTATGGCGCCGAACTTCATGCGTCCAGCCAAAGCGCCGGTGACGATGGCTGCGGTGACCATGGCAAATGTTGCCTGGAAAGCCACGTCCATCAATCCAGGGTAAGTCCCCAGCGCAACATCGGCATAGGTCGGGTCTGCTGGAGCGGATGAAAGCGATGTAAGCATCTCATCAAGCGACCAGGTTGCGAATACGCGGTCTAAGCCACCGACAAACAAGTTGACGACACTCACCAGGTTGCCATCCTCGTCGAATGCATCAGAGCCGCCATAGGCGATTGAGTCTCCGATGATCGCCCAAAGGCAACCCACAATCCCCATTGCCAACACGCACATGAGCATGGTGTTCACAACGTTCTTCCTTCTGGACAAACCTCCGTAGAATAGGGCGAGTGCAGGGCTCATCATGAGCACAAAACCGCAGCTCATGATCATAAATGTAGTTGTTCCCGGATCATACATGAGCCTCTTCCTTCCTGCTACGAGGGTTTGGATTCATTTCATTGGGGGAGCTCGTAACACGGCCCATTCTAAGAAGCGTTTGTTTGCGGTTTTGTTTCGTCTGGCCGATTAATCCGCATTTGAACCAACGTGCATACAGCAGAAACGCCCATGCAACGAAAGCGAAATACGCCGCAGCTAAGGTACTTAACCATGGTTCCGGCAACCGGAGCCAGATACAGTACGCCTACGGCGATGGAAGAAGAGGATGTTATGACAAACGCAATCCGCAACAGGAAAGTTGCAGTTATCGGATGTGGCTTCGTTGGCTCGACAACCGCCTACAGCCTTATGCAGAGTCGATTGTTCTCGGAAATGGTGCTAGTAGATATCGACGAGCAGCGAGCTGAAGGGGAAGCGCTTGATATCAGCCATGGCATCCCTTACTACAGCCCAATGAATATCTATGCAGGATCGTACAAAGATGCCGCTAGCGCCTCTATTATCATCATCACCGCAGGCGCCAACCAGAAGCCAGGTGAAACCCGGCTTGACCTGGTACAGAAGAACACCGAGATATTCAAGGGGATCATCCCAACCATCATGGAACACGGTTTTGATGGGATCTTCCTCGTGGTATCGAATCCCGTCGATATCCTTACCCAGGTAGTCCTTGCCCTTTCCGGTCTGCCGAAGGAACGGGTAATGGGATCTGGCACTGTTCTGGACAGTTCACGCCTAAAATACACGCTGGGCCGTATGCTCGATGTTGACCCAAGGCATGTCCACGCACGGATCATCGGCGAACACGGGGACAGCGAGCTCACGGTATGGAGTGGTGCGAATGTCTCAGGTATCCATATCGACGACTTCTTCAAGCTACGAGGGATAGAGGATTCCGCGAAACTTCGCCAAGAGATCGAGGACAGCGTAAGGAACAGCGCTTACGAGATCATCCAGAAGAAGCATGCTACGTACTTCGGTATCGCACCTTCGGTAAAACGCATCTGCGAGGCTATCGTCCGAGATGAGAAGTCGGTAATGAACGTGTCCAACTTCAGGGAGGACGTACGGGGCGTCACCAACGTCGTGATGAGCATGCCCGCCATCGTAGGGAGCTGCGGTGTGGAATTCCCTATCCCCCTGCATCTAAGCCATGAAGAGGGCGAGCACCTTAAAGCATCTGCCGAAACACTGAAGCGTACCCTCTCTAGCATCGATCTCTCGCTTTAGCTCTGTTGCGCTACATAACAAAAAGAAGGCCGCTGTGATGCGGCCTTCTTTTTGTTGATGATGCTTATACCTTCGCAGGAAGCGCTATACAGATTAGAAGCTCTTCAGGAATGCCATGGTGAACTTGGACGCATCGGCAAGCGCCTTCTCGTTCACATTCTCGAAGATATCGTTGTCGGCTGAGTACAGTGCAGTATTCCCCTCAGCCATGCCAGCAAGCGTAATAGCGTGGACCCCACGAGCCATTGCAACAGAAGCCGGTGTTTCACGTGAAACCATCTTATCGATACTGTAGCGAACCCCAGACTTTTCAGCGGCCTGACGGATAACGCGCTTAAGGCGCGAAGAAACCTTGAGGGGGCGATAAGCGCCCTCTTCCTCTATACAGGACAAGGTCCCAGCACCAAGCGCCTCAAGATTGACGATAACAGCACCGCGCAGTTCATCGACATGCTCGTCCAGGAATGCATTCATGCCAGAATGAGAGTAATGCTCGGCACCCAGGGCTACAAACCACACCTCGGTATCGATATCAGGGTGGCGGAACTCCTGAAGCTTCTTAAGCTCATGGTTGATCTGCTCCGCAGTCTGGCTATCCCCATCGATGCGCACAGCGGGGTTCGTTTCCATATAGCCCTCGCCCTGTTCCTCAATGGATTCAGCGGCTGCCTGCTGGCCCTTACGAAGACGATCCAGCGAGAATGCACCGCCGTTCCAATCACGCCCGCCATTCTGATGTTGGTCTTGACCTTGATACGTGTCCTGATCTTCCTGGAAGCTCGACCAATCACCGCGGGCCTTGCCTACGCTGCGGGCATTGTAGTTCTCGTCTACATCCACCCATTCGTTCACTGATGTCTCGTGATTGCCCTTGTTCTTCTTGCGGAAGCGCCCGAACAAACGACCGGCACGGGATTTTGGCATATCAACGTACCCTGTTCCCGCGAAAGCACCGTTCTCGGTGTAATCCTCATCGTAGGCGGAGTCGTCGGCGTCTTCCACATAGCGCTCCTCTGGGGCGATATCGGAGACAAGCTCATCGCCCACCGGGGCAAACGAGCCGGTACCGCCCACGGTAGAGAACGACCCAGTGGTTGAAACTGCCTGTTGGGAGCCAGTATCCCCTAACGAAGGAAGATTGAGCTCGACCTTTTTAGGGGATGTTCCCAAAGAATCATCAGGGTCGATGCCGGGAAGCATGTTCGATAGAAGCGAGCGAGCACCGGCCTGAGTGCTGCTTGCGGAATCAGCCATAGGTGCACGTTGACGGGAAACGTCTTCCCCTGCAGAATGGCTGCTTGTCACCTCAGGAAGAACTATCACCTGGCGTTTAGGGGTAGCATCTACCTCATTTGCCGTGGGCACTGGCAGCATCTCATCCATTCCTACGATCGGAGAGGCAGTGGAGTGGGTGGCCTGGTACGACTGCTGGTCGTCATCAGAATACGGCGAACCTTCACCAGGGTAGCTTTCATCTGCATACTCGTCATAGACGGGAACATCGCCGGCGGGATCCGAGTCATACTCAGCATTACCATATGCCTCCTCACCCATCGACGGAATAGCAACAGGCTCGGCAACCTCGTTAATGCGGCGAATGGGAGCGAATTTCTCTTCTTCGAGTTCCTCATTGTCGATGAATTGGGAAACATCCACTGGGGCGATAGCCGCAGTCTCATTGGGAGCAGGAGCCTCTTCGTCGAAGCGCATATCGGCATCCTCGGCAGCGTTTACCGCTTCCTCGGGGTACCCGTCCTGGTACTGAGCATCGTAGTCGTACGAGTCTTCAACCGGAGCTTCTTCCTTGCGCAGGAACGAAGGCTTCCTAACCGACTTCAAGCGCGAAGCGAAGGCATTCTGCATGCGCTCCCCAGCCTGCTTTGTTCTATCAAGGAAAGAGGCCGGCTGCTGAGACGATCGCCGCGCGGTTGGTTCTTCCTCGTATGGCTGCGCATCGATGTACTCAGCAGCTTCGTCGAAGTCGGATTGACCATAGGGCTCATCGGCATAAGCCGGCGAAGCAGGAAGCTCGCCAGTAGCCTCAAGCGAATCGTTTGCGCTTTCGACCACGTCCATCGGGGAGGTGGCAGAAGCCGATTGGCTCTCTGCGGACTCGTTCTTCTCGTGCACGTCGAACGCGGTGCGCTCAGCCTCGCGGGCAGCATGAAGGTCTTCCGCTATACGGTGGATCTTATGCGGCCGGCTAGCCGTCTGACGCATGGTCGGCCTATGCGGAGCCTCATTGCGCTCGGCAGAATGCTCCATTACCTCGTCGATGACTTCCTGATCAAGGGCGCGACCACTTGCCACCCGGGAGGATTCATCGCGAATGGCGGCAACAGGCCCTTTCGGGGTATTTGCTTCTTTATCATTTGCGGATCTTTCGGCGGCAACCGGCTCATTGGCTGTTTCACGTGAAACAGGCGCGGCAGGAGCAGAGGGCCCTACCATCACGGGAGCAGGATCAGCTTGCTCGGCCTGGGTAATAGGGGCTTCCGTTTCCGTGTGGTTGACTGCCAGATCGGTTTCCGCAGAAGAGAAACGGGGGGCATCTACCGACTCGATCTCGTCTCGAAGCGCATTCAGCTTCGACGAAAGATCGGCGTCAACGGCAACCTCCTGGTTCGAATCAACCGCATAGCGGCTGCCAGATCGGTCACTGGAAGCTTGCTGCTCTGCGATCTGCGCCGCTACGGTATCTGCGTATCGGGAACGTCCCACCTTGGGCTCGTCTGTCTGGGGCTTGTTCGCCCGCGCCTTTTCGCGGGCGGACTTTGCCCACGACGGGGTTCCCCCGTTTGGCTTCGAGAACGAATAAGGGCTGCTGCTGAGGGCGGCTGGAACTGGGCGCTCGAACGACTGAGCAGAAGGCTCCGTTGCCGGTTGGGCAGGCTCAGCCGCAGATGCGGCCGCGGTTTCAGCCTCAGGCTCAACCTCTTCGGCTGCGAGTGCGGCAACGGAAGCAAGGGTGCCTTCGGTTATGGGCTCTTCCTCCAAAGTGGCCGAGACCATTTCCCTTGCCAGGTAACTCGGCTTCTGCTTCCGCTGTTTGGGCTGGGGGTTTTCCTCGAAATGGACGCTTGACGCAGCCACTTCGTCTTCAGGGATAAGCCCACCGCCCTTCACCAGGCGTGAAGAGATATCGGTAACGGGAACCTTGTCTGCAACCGGCTTGCCGGTAAGGGCAGCGATGGCCGCCTTGGCTGCAGCCAGGGATTCCTGGGGCGACATGTTGTCAACCTCATACGACACGGTGGCACCTTCCGGCACCAAACCAGCGGAACGGGCAGCCTCTTCGCCATGCACGGTGTTGGCATCGCTCGATGCGCGCTCCATAAGCTCTTCCTGGCTAACCAGACCGTTGCCCACCTGGCGCGCAACATCGAGGAGTACCGATACGCCGGTTGCGTTGTTGTTGGCAGACTGGTTGTAGGGAGCCATGATATGGAGCACAGATCGCACGATGGGAAGTGCGAACAGGATTGCGCAAAGAACCAGAAGGAACGAGATAACCGAGGAAAGCGCGCCTGTGTCGCCCGAAAGCACTGTGGAACGAAGAAAGAGCAGCACGGCCGATACCACCAGGGCAACCGCGCTTGCCTTCTGCATCACGGGAATGAACTGGGCAAATGGAGGCTTTTCCTCCTGCAGCGCCTTCGCGCTGTCATAGTTCGCAACCAAGATCACCTTACGGCGGCGTGGCGATGAGCCCATCGAAGCTGGTTGGTATTTCGCCACTACATTCTGGCTTGCACCCGTCTTGAACAGACGGGATAGAACCGGCTTTCCCATTACCTCCATGCCGAACAGCACCGCAGCCGCAATGCCTACCAGCATCCAAAGGAAGCCCAAGCCGGGCACGATAAGCGATAGCAAAACAGAGAGCAGGGCGGCACCGAAGCAGATCAGGCTGGGCAACTGATCGTTGGCGCTGCACTGGAAGTCTTCCACGACCGTTGTGAAGCCTGCATCCTTCTGCATGCGGTCGGCGATGTAGAGCGCCGCCTTCTGCTCTTCTTCCGTTCCGGCAGGATGAGGTCCGACTTCCTTTGTCAGATACTCAACGTCATCGATTATCTCAGCCATGAAAAGCCCCTTTGTTATCTTCACGCGAGCAGCGTTTATCCGTCGCATGGATATATTCCAAATCAGTATACGTCATTTGACACGAGCAGGCGGTTTGCCAACCTGCGGTTGACCCACGCGCCGAGCCACGGAGAACCGAATCCACATAAATGCTTCGACAGGTCCGCGCAATGCGGCAAACGACCCTATGCGCTTTGCGGAACACAAATGTTCGGTCACTGGGTTTCCCCTAGATACTCACGCAAGTAGGAATCATTGGCAGCAGCATCCGAGCGGAGCGAATCGTACTGCGATGTCATATCCGCCGTTGCCGCTGAATACGCGTCAACGACCGGTTGAGCGAAATTGGCACCCAGCTTTTCTGCAAGCGTCACAGATTCCTGGTCGGCCATGTTATAGGCGTCGTTATGCTGCTCAGCCGTTGCCTTGTCTTGGAGCAAGATCGCTGCATTGGAGGCAAGAGCCTCGTCCGAAGCCAACACCCGTTTCTCAACGTAAGCAAGGGAATCATCGAGGTTCGCAGACGGGAAGTACCCCTTAGCAGAATCAATGCATTGTTTGGCCGATTCGAACTGAGCTTTTGCTGCGGTGGTGTACTCGGTCGACTTCGCCACATTGTCGTTGGTGGTGTCGGAGACAACGTTCGCAGCTTGGAACAGGAGCGAGTTCCCTTCCTTTATATGGCTTTCTGCCTCGTTCATGACATCAATGGCCTGTTTGGCGGCGATATCCTGCTCCATACGGGAAAGCGAAAGATCAAGAAGCTGATTGCGCTTGCTTATTGCGTTCAAGGTGCGCTCAGCTGCTTCCTTGTCGCGTTGAGACCCCTCAAGCTCACCTTCTGCTTTCTGCGCATACACCCTTGCAGACTCCAACTTCTCCTTTGCGTCGGGGACCTGTGCGGTAAGGGCCTTCGCGGTGGCAAGGGTATCGTCATCGAAAGCTGTTTGGAAGTATTTGTCTATAGCAACGGTGGTCTCGTCGCTCTGCGCGATAAGTTCGCAGGCCTCCCTAAGCACACCCACGCTGGTGCTGAGCTTCACGTGTTGCTGATACGCAAGATATCCGCCTACACCCAAAGCGCAAACACAGAGCAGAAGAACCATCGCGGCGCTTAACCTGCGCGCACGGCGACGGCGACGCTGGCGATGGAGGATCTCTTCCTGGGAATCGGCAGCAAGAAACGAACTCACCTGCTCAGCCTCATCGCTGAGCGCATGAACGGCCTGGGATGAGGTGCGCAGCTTCTTGGACTTCTTCGGGGATGCAGATCGAGCGTGCCCAAAGCCGTGCGAAACGCCTTCCTTAGAGGAATCACGGGAGGCCGATTGCCCGGAAGAGGAGGGGTCGCCTGCGGGGAGCGATTCCCCCGGTATCTCTTGAGCATCCTCACGGAAACGGAACAATCGCCAAGACGAGCCCTTTTCCTTCTCGTCCTGCGCAGCGGCTTTCTGCTCCAACACGTTGAAGGAGATCTCGTTCGGCTTGCCCTGAGAAAATTCCTTCAGGTGCAGAAACTGCTTTTCCTTGCGGCCAAGGCCCTTCCCGTTTTGCTTGCTCTTCTTCACCGGATCTGCCTATTTGCCGCTCAGGATATTCTCTATGCGGGCTGCCTCAGACACTTCGGCGATTATCTCATCGCAGGTCAGACAGGATATATTTCGGCTTGGAAGGGAATTGAGGAATTTCTTGCCATAGTATTTGGTAAGCAGGCGCCTATCTGCAAGGACCACGATACCCTTGTCGGTCGACCGGCGGATAAGACGGCCAACCGCTTGCTTCACCTCGATAACCGACTGCGGTAAAGAGAACTTCGCCCACGCCTGGGGGAAACGCTCTTCGCGCTCGCAGGAAAGCGGATCGGAGGGCAAGCCGAACGGCAGCTTGGGTATCACGACGCCCTTGAGCGTTGAGCCAGGCGCGTCGAAGCCTTCCCAAAAGCTCTTCAGGGCAAATAGGCTCAGGTGCTCGTCCTTCAGGAAGTCATCGCGCAGGCCCTTGGTGGAAACCCCCCACTTCTGGCATACCAACCGCAGATCCCTGTCCTTAAGAACGGGGTTCACCTCTTCGTAGCACTTCTCCATCTCACGGCGATTCGTGAACAGGGTAAGCAGTGAGCCGCCGCGTGCAACATGCAGCTCGGCAAGGAACCGTTGCAGCGCGGGAAGGTACGCCGGGCTGGAAGGCTCGGGCATGTCGGTGGGAACGTATACCTTCATGTTCGCATCGAAATCGAAGCTTGAATCCACCTTCAAGGTATCGGCCTGGGAATCCTCCCCCTCATTGAAGCCAACCGCTCGTTCGAACGCATCGAACGACCCGTCTACCGCAAGGGTGGCAGAAGCGTACACAACACTACGCGTTTCTGCGTACAGCGAGTCGTTCAGAGGAAGACCCACGTCCAACGGCTGCACAGTGAAGACCTCGTCCAGCTCACCTTTTCTGCGGTTAACGCGAACAGAATGCACTTGGTTGTCTTCGCCGTTGAAGAACACGGCTCCGAGCGATTCGTTGAGTTCGCGCAGCTCAAGGGCAACCAAGGCGAGCTCACGCTGCGCACTTGAGTTGTCTTCCATCTGCTCGGCATAGGCAACGATGTCCCGTATCGCGCGAATGAGCTTTTCCAAGGTTTCCTGCAGCGACTGGGCACGCCCCACCACTGCACGGTATGTAGATCCCTGGCGGATCTCGTCGTTCAGCCACAGGTCGAAGTACTCGTACCCACGCGATGAGCGCTTGGAATCGTGCAGAAGCAGATCTTTGGCACCCAGGCAAAACTCCTCGGCAGCCATAGCGAATGCCCCAGCGCAGGTCTGAGCCTTGGCGATAAGCGATTCGTACAGGCGCATCCCTTCCTCTGGCGCCTGCGCGCTGCGGGAAACGCGGGTAAGCACATTGGCCGCAGCGCCCTCGCCGGCAACACGGCGGGCAAGGGAAAGCAGCGATTCAGAGGAAACGGAAAGGGCCAAGGCGCGACGGGCCTCCGATTCTGCACCATGGGCCTCGTCCACAACCCAATAGCGTATCGGCGGCAGCAGGCCGCCATCGAAGCGAACATCCCAGAACAGCAGGCTGTGATTCGTTACCACCACATCGCAGCGCTGAGCTTCCTCGCGGGCGCCATGGACAAAGCAGCTGCGCCCGAAGAAGGGGCACTTATGCCGAAGGCACTCGGAGCTTTTCGTGGTTATGCGCCAACGGGGAATAGCCCGATAGTCGATCTTCAGGGAATCCATGTCGTCGTAGTCGCTCTGCTCGACGAACGAGAGCAACCCCGCCAACGCAGGAGCCTGATTGATCTGCTGCTTCTTGTAGATGATGATTCCCGGCCCCTGCTTGTCCAGCTGATCCACCTTGCGCAGGCAGGGGTAATGGGTGAAGCCCTTCAGGGGGGCATAGGTTATGCCCAGCGCTCCCGCCAAAAGCGGAAGCTCCTTGTTCACCAGTTGGTCTAGAAGGGCATTAGTCTTCGTGGCAACACCGACAGTGATCGAATTCCTTTGAGCGGCGTAGGCCAGCGGGACAAGGTAAGCCATCGACTTTCCTACACCAGTACCGGCCTCTACCGCAAGGTTCCTGCCCTCGGCAAGGGCGTGGTTCACGGCAAGGGCCATTTCCCGCTGCTCTTCGCGTGGCTCATATTCGTCGTAGAGGGAATCGAGCAGCCCACCGGGATCGAATGCCGCAGCTATCTCGGCATCCGAGGCGAACTCCAGGGGTTTCTGAACCGAAACCTCCCAGTCCGTTCCGTCATCGAAGGCAAGGTCCACCGAAGCAGCTGGGGAATTGGCATCTGTGCGCACTGGTGCCGTCGCTTTGGCAACAGCGGCGCGGCGGGAAGCGCGGAGGCTATATGCCTCCTCGCACGAGCGCAAGGCATCGATTCGCTGGAAAACAGCGACGGTGTTCCATGAATCGACATCGGACATCTGGGCGATATGGCTCACCAACGGCGCCGGCATGCAATCGACGGCGGCAAGGAGGATACGGTACACGATACAGGTTGCCGCAACGTCGTCATCGGCGCGATGCGTTGAATCGGGGCCACCGAATGCACGCACTAAATCCAACAAACGATGGGATTTCAGGCGAGGGAGGGCGATCTTCGCCAAATCCAGCGAATCGAACCACAGGTTGGATTTCAGCGGTTCGCCAGCCGGGTACTTGGTGCAAAACGTCCTATCGAAATTGGCGTTGTGGGCCACCACGTCGGAATCGCCCACGAAATCGACCAGACCCTTAACCGCGGTATCGGCATCAGGGGCATCGGCAACGTCTTCGTTGCTGATATTGGTTAGATGTGCAACATCGTCGGGAATCGGCTTGCCGGGATTGACGAAGGTGACGTACCAGCCGGTGATGGTGCCTTTCTGCATTCGCGCTGCAGCTATCTGGATAAGCTGGTCGTTCGTGAAGGAGAACCCTGTGGTCTCCGTGTCGATGATCACCACATCTTCGTCCAGTACGCCGAAATCGTGAGATTCAGCATATGAGCGCAGTGAATGGTAGCGCTCGCGGATCCTGGAAGGGGTGTTTTCCACGATATAAGAGTCAAGCCGGCGCACGGCTTCTTCGTTTTGAGTTTCCATGCAGTAAAGACTATCATTTACTGCATTCGCAAACGCCTTTATCCGCGCTACTCCTAGGAGAAAATATGTCCGAAATCGGCTACTTCGCTACGTACGCCCGGTTCGATACCGAAAGCAAGGAAGCCGCCGCGGCATTTCTTGGAGCAGACAACATCATCGGCGATGCGTTCAGCATCGAAACCGAGTACGTCGATGGAAAGCGCACTTCCTGGATCGTCAACCCGTTCGGTAAGCGCATGGGCATCTTGGAGGAACGTGCGGCAAGCAAGGTTGAACTCTGCGCGGCAAAAGGCTGGAACACCGTTGCCCTGCTTGCCCTGGTTGCCTTTACCGAAAAGCCCGATCCGGGGCTTTACTGGGGCCAGGTCCTCATCGTCTCATACGATCCTGAATACGAAGCTGCATTCAGCACCTTCGTTGATGGCCTAGGGAACCAGCTCGGCAACGGCATCCGTCCTGATGCCGACCTCGGCAGGGAAGCAATCGCCCAAGTCATCGAAACCAAAGGCAAGTGGACCCCCACCGGGCGCGTTGCCTTGCCGCAGAAGAAAAAGGGCACAGCATGGGTGAAAACCGAGCGAAGCAGCACCGAACGGCTGGTCAAGCAAGCGAGAAAGGGCAATAAAGGATGCATGGTTGGCAGCTGGGTTTTCCTGCTGGCCATCGTTGCACTTGTCGTGTTCGGCGCGCATTCCTGCGGAGCGTTTTAAGCTATCGCTGCAGCGCGTATCCCACCAATTTCACGCAAAGCTCGGGGAACGACATCCCAGCGGCACTAGCGGCATCGGGTAGAAGCGAAGTGGAAGTCATCCCAGGGATGGTATTGGTTTCCAACACCCAGAAGTTGCCTTCGTCGTCCTGTATAAGATCGGTACGGGAAACTCCTTTGCAGCCCAGGGCCTTATGGGCTTTCACCGCGAGGGCCTGGGCATCGGCGGTTTCCTTTTCCGTCAGCGGTGCGGGGCAGATATGCTGCGATCCGCCTTGGGCATACTTCGACTCGAAATCGTAGAACTCGTTAGAGGGAACTATCTTGATAACAGGAAGAGCGTAGGGGTCTTCGTTCCCCAGCACCGCAACCGTGAATTCAGGGCCTTGGACGAACGATTCAGCGAAAGCGCAGGTGTCCACCTCGAAAACCCTCTTCACCGCCTTGGCAACCTCTTCGACGCCTTGGCAAACATATACTCCGAGGGCGCTCCCCTGGGTTGCGGCCTTAACCACGCAATGAGATCCCAAAGCATCGACGATATCGGAAGCAGGGATGGCGGGCGAGCCGATGGTTAAGGAGCGGGGCGTTGGGATCCCCGAGGCATAGTACACATCCTTGGCTTTCATCTTGTCGATCGCTGTAGCACTCGACCACACACCAGGACCGGTGTAGGGCAAGCCAATGGTTTCCAGGAATCCTTGAACCGTCCCGTCTTCTCCATACTTGCCATGAAGCGCCAAGAACGCCACATCGAAATCACCCTGAATCAGGGCAACAAGGTCTTCTTTTTTAGCGGGATCGAAAAGTGTCACTTGAAACCCAGCTTGCTCAAGGGCTTCCTTGGAGCCTTCTCCGGAAAGGATCGATATATCGCGTTCCGCGCTCTTGCCTCCTGCCAACAAGGCAACTTTTATTTCCTCAGGCTTAAAAGAACAAGACATGATTCCCGCTTTCGACCAATGAGTATCCGAATAAGAAAAATAAGAAAACCTAAATGAGCTGTTGTGAGTATATCAAAGGCAAAATGCCATCCCGGCGCATCACGAAGGCTTCCCACCACTTGCGTATAATATGATCTATGAATGAGCCTATCCAATCGCTGAACATATCCCAGATAGCCCAGGTCGTTGCAGACCTCGGGCAACCGAAGTTCCGTGCGAAACAGCTTGTCGACTGGCTTTACCGGAAGAACGTTGCTTCCTACAGTGAGATGACCAACCTACCGAAGGCCATGAGAGAACATCTGGAGGAACGGCACCCCTTCCGCAAACCCACCGTGGTAGACCGGCAGGTATCCCAAGATGGAACAAGGAAATACGTCCTTGAGTATTCGGATGGCGCACGGGTCGAAGCAGTGGGAATACCCTCTACTGGAAAAAAGGAACGCAAAGACGAGCCGAAGCACCTTACTGTCTGCTTTTCCACCCAGGCAGGCTGCGCGATGGGCTGCGTCTTCTGCGCTACGGGCCACGAGGGGCTTGATCGCAACCTTTCCTCGGCCGAGATGATCTGCCAGATCAATGCCGTGCAGGAAGATTTCGGGTACCGGGTCACTAATCTTGTGTCGATGGGTCAAGGTGAGCCCTTTCAAAACTATGAAGCTACCCTTGATGCTCTCCGCTTCGCCAATTCGAAGGATGGGCTGGAAATCGGTGCACGTCATATAACCGTTTCAACCTGCGGAATAATCAGCGGCATACAGAAACTCAGCCGCGAGCCAGAGCAATTCACCCTGGCAGTCAGCCTGCATTCAGCCATCCAGAGCACCCGTGATTCACTTATGCCCCGGTGCTCGAATATCCCACTGGGAAAACTCAAAGATACCCTTGCTTCCTACAATGCAACATCAGGAAGAAGGGTCAGCCTTGAATATCTGCTGATCGATGGGGTTACCGACACGCCCCAAAGCCTAGAGGCCCTTAAGGGCTTCTGCGATGGGCTGCTCTGCCATGTGAATCTCTTGAATGTGAACGAGGTTACCGGCAGTCCATACCATCCCACCTCAGCCAAGGTTCAACAAAACTGGGTACGTGAGCTGAAGCGCTCGGGAAACGAAGCTACCGTACGAAACTCCCGCGGAGCCGACATCGATGGAGCATGCGGCCAGCTGAAAAACAAGCTCAAAGGGTAGTGTCGCTGAATCTTCAGCAAGCCCATCGGGTATGCAAAGCGCCCCTTGCAACTGAATCGCAAGGGGCGCGCGGCGTCGGTGCTGAAAACCAACCCTAGCAAGCACACCACATGCTAGAGCCAAGAGGTCTTTACTTTTCCGAAGCGGAAGAGATCAGGTCCATGATGCGCTGAAGTTCCTCTTCGTCCTTAAACTGGATCTCTATCTTGTTCTTCCCCTGAACAGTCTTGACACGGACAGGTGCAGAAAGGAAACGGGTCAATCCCTTGGCGGCCTTCTTGAAGCTCGCAGGAGCTGGAACACGCTTCGCTTTCCCTTCCGCAAGAGCCTTTTCCCTACCGGACATCAACCGGGCAATCTGCTCGGTTTGGCGCACGCTGAGCTTTTCGCTCATCAGCTTTTCGGTGAGCTTCTTCCGCCCCTCAGGATCGTTCACGGAAAGGATAGCGCGCGCATGGCCGGCTGTGATCTTCCCCTCGAAAAGAAGCTGCTGAGCCTGTTCAGGGAGATCAAGCAAACGGAGGGCGTTGGCAATGGTGGAACGGCCTTTTGAAACCGTCTTCGCCAACTCGGACTGAGTCATGCCCTTACGCTCCATAAGGCGCTTGTAGCCATACGCTTCTTCGATGGGATTCAAGTCGGAGCGCTGGATGTTCTCGATAAGAGCCAACTCAAGGGCTTTATCGTTATCTGCAGACCAGAAACGGACAGGAACCTCTTCCATCCCCAGGCTCTTGCAAGCCTGCCAACGGCGCTCGCCAGCGATGATCTGATAATGGTCTCCCACTTTGCGGACAAGGATAGGCTGAAGTAAGCCCTCTTTCTTGATTGAACCAGCCAGCTCCTCTATTTCCTCTGCTTTGAAATTAGTGCGAGGTTGATCAGGATTCGGCTGGACCAAGGCTAGCTTGACAATGCCGGTATCACCCTTGGCGTTAACCGGCTTCACAGGAACAGTCTCGGCGCTTTTCGCAGCAGCAGGAGCCGGCTTCTTCTTCAACACCGGGCGCTCGGAAACAGCACCGGAACGCTTATCGGTGGGAGCAGCCGGCTTAGCTTGAGCTTCGGGGCGTTTAACGACCTTAGCAGTGGTGCCCGACCCAACTTGATGGGGTGTTTTCTTCGTTTCACGTGAAACAACTTTGGCGTTTTCCAATGCTTCCTCTGAAATATAGATATCAGAGGAAGTGTTGCCTTTTCGCGCAACGGAATTTGCTCGGTCACGCAGTGCTCTGTGCAGCACGCCTTGGTTGTCGGCAGGTTTCACTTCATTTTGAGCGTTCGCCTCCGACTTAGCCTGGTCGAAAGCTTCAGCATTGGGTTTCTCGTCGGTAACACGCTTCGGCTCGGTTACAGGACGAGGGCTCTCGTCAAACAGCGCATTCAAGCCGCGCCCTAGACCGCTTTTCTGTTTAGCCACGTTCAATCACCTCTTTAGCCAAATCGGTGTAAGCAAGGCTACCCTTGTTATCAGGGGCATACTCGATTATCGACTGGCCATAACTTGGAGCTTCAGACAGTTTAACGGTGCGTGGGATCAAAGTCTCGAAAACCGCATCACCGAAGAAAGAGCGGACCTCATTGACCACCTGATTGGCTAGATTTGTTCGAGAATCGTACATAGTAAGGACTATGCCGAAGATATCAAGGCTCGGATTCAGGATGCTTTTGACACGTTTCATCGAATCGAGAAGTTTTGTCACACCTTCCAATGCGTAGAACTCGCATTGAATCGGCACGAGCAGCTTATCAGCAGCAACAAGAGCGTTGATGGTGAGCAAGCCAAGGGACGGGGGACAATCAACCAGGATGTAGT
>CAVDDI010000009.1:0-19812 GCA_963607675.1 bacterium
TCGGGATGCTGGGCACGCAGGTTCTCGGCCAAGTCGGCAGAGGCTTCGAACACTGCCACGTTGTGGCCGGCCTGCTCCAGCGCCTCACAGGCGCATTTGCCGCTTGCCAGGGAAACCTCGCGCTCCGAGCCAGAGCCGCCAACCAAAACCACGACTTTCATCTCATTCCCCTTTCGAAGGGTGCGTCATTCGTTTATGGGAACCGGTTCGACCTGCGCAGCTTATCCCTGCAGCGCGGCTAAGAACCAAAGCCGCAGGAATCAGGCAGACATGTTCCAGGCTTCACCGGTTCGCCCCACCCCAATGATACGGGATTAGCCGGCCAGTTCCCTTAGCGCATCGTTCAAGAAGGCCACGCTTTCCTTCAACGCGCGCAGGGCAACAAGATCGTCTTCGTAGGAAACGGCGATGTTGGCCACCAATGGGTCTTCGGCGCTCCATTGGGTGGTGCCCGTGAACACCCGCTGCAGGCTTTGCGCGGCGCGGGTTTGCGCATCCACCACCAAGTGCTCCAGAAGGTGCGGCACCGAGGTGCCCTCCATCACCGCGCCGAAGGTGGGGGCAACCCCGTTACGGCAGGCATGCATCGCCAGCGTGGGGGCATGCTGCAGACAGCGCTCTATGAGCTGGGGCGTTGTGCATGCATAGCGCTGGTTGGCCACACGCACCGAGAACTCGATGCGGCCCGGACGCACCCGCAGGCTCTGAACGGTAAGGGGCGGCTGGCCTTGGCTCACTGCTTCACCAGGGTGGTAGTTGCCGTGCCGCCATCGGCGTCGGGCGCGGTTTCGGTGATGGTGAGCACATCGCGCTCGGGCGAGAAAACATAGCTGCCGCCGCCTTCGTAGTTGCCGAAGCTGAAGTTGATGGTTTTGGCGAAAGTGTCCAGCGTGTAGGGATACGAGACCTCGTTGGTGAGCTGGATCTGGGAATCGGTGATGGTGAAGGTGGCCGTGCTGCCTTCCACACGCCAGGCGCCTTGGATATCGGCCGCGTCGTCGTAGCGCAACCATTGGTTCCAGGCAAGCAGGGCTGTGGCCACCGCAACCACCACCAGCGCGGCAGAGACGATGCCGATCACCTTGCGGGAAACGCGGCGCTTGCCAGCCTTCTTGGACATACGAGGGGTGCCGGTTTTGCTGGAAACCTCGTTGTGCTGGATGCTGGAAGCGTCCTTTGCCTGCACCACGCGGTTCTTGGGCACCGAAGGCTTGGCGGGCGCAGCCTGATCGGAAGGGGGCTTGACCTGTGCGGCCATGCCGGCCTCGGCCGCCGGTGCAACAGAGCCGCCTACCGCACCCTCAGCTGCAGAGGCAGCAGCGTTCGCCCCCGACGTGGCCGCGGGCGCTGGCTGGGGCTGATGCTGCCGGGCTGCGGCGGCTGCACCCCGGACGGGCTCGGCAGCCGCACCGGACGGAGCCGTCCGCCCCTGCACAGCCGCGGCTGCAGCGCGCCCCTCATTCGCCCCATCGGCAGAAGAAGAGCCAGCAGGCCCACCCGCTCCCCCTTCAGGGGCAGGCGCGACAACTGCCGGCTCGTTGGATACCTTTACCTTATGCCCCGCAACCGAGGGGCGTTTGCTTGTTGGCTTCCCGAACATCCTTTTGCGTGCAGGCCTATTCGGCTAGCGGATAACCTCTACGCCGCCCATGTAGGGAACCAGCACCTCGGGAACCTTGATGGAGCCGTCGGCCTGCTGGTAGTTCTCGATAACGGCAGCCATGGTACGGCCAACCGCCAGGCCCGAGCCGTTCAGGGTGTGCACCAAACGCGTGCCCTTGAAGTTGGCAGGGTCACGGTACTTGATGTTGGCGCGGCGTGCCTGGAAGTCCTCGCAGTTGGAGCAAGAGGAGATCTCCTTGTAGGCATTGTAGGAAGGCAGCCAAACCTCCAGGTCGTAGGTCTTGGCGGCGGAGAAGCCGATGTCGCCCGTGCACAGGCTGATAACGCGGTAGGGCAAGCCCAGAAGCTGCAGGATGTTCTCGGCATCGGCGACCATGGATTCCAGGTCGTCGTAGCTTTCCTCGGGCTTGGCGTACTTCACCATTTCCACCTTGTCGAACTGGTGCACGCGGATAAGGCCGCGGGTATCGCGCCCGGCAGAGCCCGCCTCTTCGCGGAAGCAGGGCGTGAAGGCGCAGTACTTCAGGGGAAGGTCTTCCGCCTCAAGCACCTCGCCGGAGTGGATGTTGGTAAGCTGCACTTCCGCCGTGGGGATAAGGTACATGCCCTCGCGCGTTTTGAACAGGTCGTCTTCGAACTTGGGCAGCTGGCCGGTGCCGGTAAGCGTGGTGGCGTTGGCCATGGCCGGGCACCACCATTCCTTGAAGCCGCGGGAAGTGTGCGTGTCGGCCATGAAGTTGATAAGGGCGCGCTCCAGGCGTGCACCCAGGCCGCCCAGCAGCACGAAGCGGCTGCCGGCAAGCTTCACCGCGCGCTCGGAATCGATGATGCCAAGCTCTGCGCCCAGGTCCCAATGGGGCTTCATCTGAATGCCCTCGGCCTCGAAGTTGCGGGGGGTGCCCCAACGGCGAACCTCGGGGTTGTCGTCTTCGTCCTTGCCCACCGGGGTGGAGCTAGCCGGCATGTTCGGGGTGGCCAGAAGCAGGTTGCGCAGCTCTTCGTCTACCGCGGCGCGCTCGGCGCCGAACTTGGCAATCTGGTCTTTCAGCTCGGAAACCTGGGCCTTTGCAGCCTCGGCTTCTTCCTTCTTGCCTTCGCCCATCAGCTTGCCGATGCCCTTGGAGATGGCGTTGCGCTGGGCCTGCAGCTCTTCTTCCTTGGCGATTGATGCACGACGTGATTCGTCCAGTTCCTGGAAGCGCTGGGAGTCCCATGAATGGTTGCGGTTCCTCATCGCAACAGCGACTTCGTCAAGGTGTTCACGGACGAACCGAATGTCTAGCATAGCTGCCCTTTCGATGTGCTCTAACAGGTGAATAGCTGCTTGGGATGCAGTGACGCTAGTATACTCTTATTCCAATGGCGAACATGCCGAGCGGGGCGGTTCGCGCAATGAACAGATCCGCGAGAGGAACGCATGGATTTCGCAGAGCTATACCATTTCCTGTTCGAGACCATCGAAGGCATCGGCTGCATGGTTTTGGCATGCCTGGTCTTAACCACTATCATTGCCGCCGTGCTCGAATACAAAACGCGCCGCACGTTCAAAGATCGCGGCGAGCGCACTGAAGACCTGTGGGACTTCGACGAGGAAGAAGAGAAATAATGAACCAAACCGTTTTGTACGACCGTTCTGCCAACCCCGACTACATCCCGCGCGTTGCCGCCGTGCACGACCTGTGCGGCTACGGCAAGTGCTCGCTGGGCGTTGCCATCCCTGTGGTTTCCGCGGGCGGCTGCGATGTGTGCCCCGTACCCACCGGGCTGTTCTCTTCCCATACGGCATTCCCCGGCTGGTACATGCACGACACCACCGACATCCTTTCCGACTACCTTGCCGCTTGGCAGGGCATCGGGGTGGAGATCGACGCAGTGTACTCGGGCTTTTTGGGCGCACCCGAACAGGTTGATATCATCCGCAGCCTGTATGAGCGCTACCCCAAGGCGCTGCGCGTGGTCGACCCGGTTATGGCCGACCACGGCAAGGTGTACCCCACCTACACGCCCGAGCTGTGCCAGGCCATGGCCGACCTTGCCTGCGACGCCGACATCCTTACCCCCAACCTTACCGAGGCAGCCATCATCTTGGGCGAGCCCATCGGCGAGGACTGGGGCGGAGTGGACATCTCCGACGAAGAGGCCAAGCGCATCATCGACGCGCTGCTGGCGAAGGGCGCCAAGAATGTGGTGCTGAAGGGCATCCAGCGCGGCGACGGCATCATCCGCAACTTCGTTGCCGGCCAAGACTGCGATCTGTTCGAGGCAAAGAACGAGTACCTGCCCTTCATGCTGCACGGCACGGGCGACCTGTACTGCTCCGGCCTGCTGGCAGCCATCATGGCAGGCAAGAGCCTGCAGGAAGCGGTGGAATTCGCCGGCAGCCTGACGCACGATGCCATGATAGTTTCCAGCAAGCAGCCCGACTTCAAGAACCGCGGCGTGAGCTTCGAGCCCCTGCTGGGCAAGATCTGCGAGCTGCTTCAGTAGGCGGCACCGGAAAACCACCTGGACTGCAGGGCACCGACGGCTGTGCCGCGCGGCCAAGGCAACAGCAAACGGAAGGCGTTGGGGCATCAGCCCTGGCGCCTTCCTTGTTTTCCGCTCACTTGCGGTTGGTGGGAGTCTCACGCTTGAAGCGCGGGCGAACGCCGGAACGGCACGGGGCGGCAGGGCCGCCGCATAAACCTGCCGGGGCGGAAGGCGCTTCCCTATGCGGCGGTGTCGATGCGCTGCTGCTTCGAGGGCATGGCGCGCAGGAACAAAAAGCCCACCACGAACAGCACGGCAATGGAGAGCACACCATAGGAAGAGCTGCCCGTTACCTGGGTGAAGAAGCTCACCAAGAAGGTGCCCATGACGGCGGCGTACTTGCCGAAGATGTCGAAGAAGCCGTAGTACTCGTTGGCGCGCTCCTTCGGGATGAGCTTGCCGTACTCGGAGCGCGAAAGCGCCTGGATGCCGCCCTGGAACAAACCCACGCAGATGGCAAGGATCCAGAACTCGAAGGCGCTCTTCAGGAAGAACGCGGCGAACAGCACAATGCAGAAATACGCCAGCACGCCCACCATGAGCAAGCGCTTGGTGCCGAAGCGCTTGGCCAGGTTTCCGTAGGCGATGGCGGAAGGGAACGCCACGAACTGCGTTACCAACAATGCCAACACCAGCTGGGTGGAGTCGATGCCCAGGTCGGTGCCGTAGCTGGTGGACATCTTGATAACCGTGTGCACGCCGTCGATGTAGAAGAAGAACGCCAGCATGAAGAAAAGCAGACGCCTATCGTGGATGATGCTCTTCAACGTGTTCAGCAGGCCCACCATCGTTGCATGCACCATGTGCTCAGAACGTTTCTTGCCGTGCAGCTGCTGTACGTTCTTCGCCACCGGAACGGTGAAGGCAACCCACCATAGGGCAGTTACCACGAAGGCTATCTTCATGCCCAGCATCGCCGATATGCCGAAGCTCGGACCGCCCAGCACCACCACCAAGCACACGATGAAGGGGATGCACGAGCCGATGTAGCCCCAGGCGTAGCCGTGTGAGGAAACCTTGTCGTAGCGATCTTCCGTGGTGGCATCCACCAAGAACGCGTCGTAGAAAACCATCGACCCGTTCAGCATGATGGCGGCCACAACGTACACCACCAAGAATGCCAGCGCATGCTGGGGCACACCCAAGGCGGCGCAGGCAACGGCGCCCGTGCCGGCGAAGCCCACCAGGAACTTCTTCTTGTTGCCGGCGATATCGGCCAGGCTGCCCAGGACGGGCATGAGCAGCGCCAGGATAAGCGAGGCAACCGTTTCAGCGTAGCCCCAGGCCACCACCACCGAAGAACCGGGCTCGGCGATGGACGCGAAGTACACGGGGATAAGGGCCGTGGACAGCATGACGAAGGCGGAATTGCCCACGTCGTAAAGCACCCAACTGAGTTCTTTCTTCGTCAGACCAAATGTCATCAGCCTGTTATCCTTTCGCCCTTGATCACGTATCACACAAGCTGCATGATGAACGCACATCAGTATAGATTGACGGGCGCAACGGTAATCGGCGCCAATCTAAAATATCCGTAAGATTTGGAGGGCACCATGCCTGCAATCATCACCCACGACCAGTTCGGACGCGATGCGCTGGAGCTTCCCGCCTGCCAGTTCATCCAAGACGAGCGCGAGCGCAATGCGTTCCTGTTGGGCAACCAAGGCCCCGACCCGCTGTTCTACTGCGTGGCAAACCCCACCACCGCGAAGTACGTGAAGCTGGGCAACCACATGCATCACAGCGAGCCTTCCGCCCTTATGGCATCTATGGCGAATTCCCTTGTTTACCTGCCCGAATCTGCCCACGGCATTGCCAAGGCGTATATCGCCGGCTTCCTTTGCCACTACCTGCTTGACCGCGCCGAGCATCCCTTGGTGTATGCGCAGGAATACGCCTTGTGCGAAGCTGGGGTCGAGGAACTTGGCCTGAAAGACGGCAGCGAGGTGCACGCCATCATCGAAAGCGACTTGGACGAGATGATGCTGTGGACGCGCCGCGGCAAGACGGTGCGGGAGTTCCGCCCCCAGAAGGATATCCTGAAGGCCGACCGGCAAACGCTTTCCATAATCTCGTACCTGTTCAGCATGGCAGTGCGCGACGCCTACGGGCAAGATGTGCGCCCCGATTTGTTCTCCAAGAGCGTGCTGGGCTTCCGCCGCGTGCAGGGCGTGTTCCATTCACCGCACGGGAAGAAGCGCGCCGTGCTGGGCGGTATTGAGCGCAAGTTCCGCCGGCATTCCTTCGTGCAGGCCATGAGCCACCGCGCCATCGAGCTGGACGTGAGCGAGTTCGAGAACCATAGCCATGCTGCCTGGGCGAATCCCTTCAACAAGGCCGTGAGCACCGCAGGCTTCCACGACCTGTACTCCGAGGCGCTGGCGCAGGCCGAGCGCTGGATACCGGAAATGGTGAGCGGCAGCCTTTCGCCCGAACAGGCACGTGAGCTTACAGGCGGGCTTAACTTCTCGGGCGAAGAAGTGGAAGGCTAGCGGTCTGGCGAACTATTCGCCCTGCTCGTACAGGTCCTCCCCCAACGCGCGCGACGGGGCGGCAATGCAGGCAAGGGAAACACCCACCACGATGGCGCAGATAAGGGGCAGCAGCGCCAACGGGTTGGCCATAAGCGAATGGCCGGCGGTATCGGCGAGCGAGCCCGCAACCAGGGCAGCGATAAGGATCAAGCCGGCAAGAACCATGCCCACCGCACACCAAACGCGCTTGCCCGTTCCACACAACAGCGACGAAACCGCAGATGCCAACACCCAGGCCGCAACCATCACCCAGGTTGAGGGAATTGAGAGCATGGCGGCCACGATGCCTTGGGCGTTCGGCCCGAAGGAGGCAGAGGCGTAGCTGATGGCATCCCAACCGGCAAGCTGGGCAGAGCCCAGGCCGGCCAGCGAAAGCGCCAGCACAGCGGCATACAGCGAGGTTGCGGCCGCTTGGATGGGCCGCAGCAGGTAGCCCGCAGCAAACGGCGTGAAAGCAGAGAACCCGAACGATCCCAATATGGCCGGCAGCAGGCCCACATCAGCAGAAGCCATGTTGTGCTGCGGGAAAACGATGAGGTACCACCAGGCGCCCGTTGCCGCGATGAGCACCAAGCCCAAGACGGGCGAGCCCAGCACGCACAGCGAAACGCCCACGGCAGCGCAAGCCACCGGCGCCCCCAGCCAGGGGAACAGGGCCGCCAGCGCAACGATTGCGGCCAGCACGCCCCAAGAAACAGGGTTGGCCCAACCATCGGCGGGAGCGATGGAGCCCACCGCCAAGAAACCCAGGATGGCAGCGCCAACGGCTGCCCAAACGCGCATGAAGGCAGACTTCATAAGGGGGGTTGGCCGCCAGGGCTCCACCGACTCATCGTAGCCAGGGTCGGGATCGAGGGCAGATTCGGCGCTGAGGCCTTCTTCCCCCTGCTCAGACACATCGGCGTCTTCACGCCCCACCAGGTGTTTGAGCTTGTTGACGCCCTTGCGCGGCCCACCCAGGCAAGGCAGCAGGGCGTCGGCGAATCCCTGAACTGTGGCATAGCGCGCATCGGGGTTCGGGTCCAGCGCCGTGAACATCACATCGTCTACCCCGGGGCCCAGCTCTTCCATGCACAGCGAGGGGATGATGATCTCGGCATCGTAGATGGCGTCTTCCGCTTCGGGGATGCTGTTGGCCAAGAACGGGTTCTCGCCCGCGATCATCTCGTAGGTAAGGCTGGCAAGCGCCCATTCGTCGCAGCGCTCGTCCAGATCTTTCTGCTGCATCTGCTCGGGCGGCATGTAGCCGATGGTGCCGCCCTCTGCGGCGCCGTAACCCGCTTCGCCAGCCAGGCGCGCAAGGCCGAAATCGGCGACCTTGACATGGCCTTCCCTGTCTATGAGCACATTGTCGGGCTTGATGTCCAAGTGAAGAACGTGGTGACTGTGCGCCGTTTGCAGGGCGCGGGCCACCGCCTTGAACACCGCGCAGACCACGTCGGCATCCACTTCATCGGGGAATTCGGCAAGCAGGCTGCCCAACGACATGCCATCGACGTATTCCATGATGAGGTACGCCATGCCGTCTTGCACCTCGAAATCGTACACCTGCACGATAGACGAATCGGAGAGCTTGGCGGCGGTTCGCGCCTCTTCCAGCCCTGGCACAGCCGAGGTGTCCACCGCGTTGCCCAAAAGGATGCTGCCGCCTTCGGGCAGCAGGGCCCCAGCCGATTCATCGAGCGGCATGCACTTGATGGCCACGCGGCGCTCGATGCGCGTATCCCATGCGGCCATGACGGAGGCGAACCCTCCCTTGCCAGCCTGCCCTTCAAGCACATAGCGGCCCAGCAGCAAATCACCCTGGGGCTGGGCGGCGGCGTAGGTTTCCGGGTCTACGCCGGAAGCGTTCGGGTAGCTGGGCGAAGCGGTTTTGGCCGGGCTTACCGTCTTGCCCGCAGGGGCGGCAGCTGGTGCGTCACCTTCTTCGTCGGAAACGGCGAAGCGCCGGGAGCCCTTACCTGCCGGGCGGAAGCCGAACGAGCGCGAGGGGGCAATGCGCGCGGGCAGGGTAAGCCATCCGGCCTTGCGCGTTTCCTCTTCCTGCTGGTTGCCGGCGCGTTTCTGCACGGGCTATTCCTCGAAGGAATCGACGAAGTACTTTATCATGGCCGCCGAGGTGGGCGTGCAGCGCTCGCCCGGGAGGCGGTCTGCCACCAGCGGGATGCCCATCCCCAAGATAGCCGCTGTTGCCGGGGCCGGCACAGAAAGCGTGCCGTGGGCGCATTGGATCTCACCCGAGCCCGGCTGAACCGCCGTGGCGGTTATCGTCTCGGGGCCAAGCGCGTAGATGGCCGCGCATATGGCCAGTGCATTGCGGATGCCGTTGGCGTTGCCCACCTCGTGGAAGTGCGTTTCGCTTACCTCGCACCCATGCACTTTCGCTTCGGCCGCAGCAAGGATGCCGTACACGCCGTGCAGGTCTTCCTTCACCTTTTCGGGCACATCGAGCGCATCGATGGTCTGGTTCACCTCCACCACGTTGTGGTGGTGCCTGTCGGGAATGGCCGCGGCGCCCATCACGGCGTCGAACCTATCGCGCTGCGAGGCATCCATGGCTTCGAGCAGGGTGTCCAGGATGCAGGCGCGCGTGGCGTTTTCGCGGAAATCGAAGAAAAGCTGCATGGCCGCTCCTTACTCTGCTTCTGGGGACCTCCCCGGAAGATGGTTGATAAGATGCGCCTGGAATCCGGCGCCGAAACCATTATCTATGTTTACGACGCTTGTGCCGCTGGCGCACGAGTTCAACATGGAAAGAAGGGCGGAAAGCCCGCCGAACGACGCACCGTAGCCAACACTGGTGGGCACCGCGATTACCGGACAGGACGCCATGCCGCCCACCACGCTGGCAAGCGCTCCTTCCATGCCCGCAACGGCGATGATCACCTGCGCCTGCATAAGGTCGTCCACATGGGCAAGCAGGCGATGCAGCCCCGCAACTCCCACGTCGTACAGGCGATTGACGCTGTTGCCCAGCGCTTCAGCGGTAAGGGCGGCTTCTTCCGCCACGTACAGATCGCTGGTGCCGGCGGCGCACACCACAATGGTGCCGTTGCCCGTGGGCTTCGGCATAGAGCCCACCAAGCCCACGCGCGGCGTTTCATAGAACGCGAATTCGCCACCGAAGCGCTGCCGCAGGGGCTGGATGGCCTCGTCCTTCAAGCGGGTGATAAGCACAGCCTCGGTGCCGTCGGCCCGAAGCGATTCGGCTATGCCCACTATCTGCTGAGGGGTTTTGCCCGCGCCGTATATCACCTCGGCAGCGTTCTGCCGCAGGGCACGATGGTGGTCTACCTTGGCATAGCCCAAGTCGGTGAAGGGCTCTTTCTTCAAGGCCAGAAGCGCTTCAGCAGGTGCCGTATCACCTGCGGCAACGCTTTCCAAAAGACGCTCAATAGCAGCAGAATCCATGAAGCCCCCTAGCCGAACCAAGGCGCAGTGCGCCCCTTCGTTTGTCGAACAGATACTACCATAAGCAACGCCGCGTCACTAACATGCCGCAAGCAATGGCGGCCCAAAGGCCGCCAAGCCCAAGCCAGCCGGTCAATGGCAGCCAAAAGCTGCCGAGGCCCCTCCCCAAGCGACCCTACGATGGTGGCCAAAGGCCGCCGGGCATACACGCCGAGCATGCAATGGCAGCCGCAGGCTGCCGAGCTCCCCCGAGCCGCAGACCCAAAGACCACCAAGCTCGAAGTGCGCTCAAGAAGGCCTGTGCACGAGATACTGGGCGCAGGAATCCCCTCAGGCCGGGTCGGGCGGTGGGATGCGGGGCATCCTGGAGCGCGGCTTTCAAGGAATTGCCGCAAAGAAATCGCCCCGGGTTTTCGATCAACGATGCCGGGATGCGGTGAACCATGCGTCGAACAATCTCCGCGATTTCTTCCACTGCCTCCCCGGCAATTCCTTGAAAGCCGAACCAAGCGGAAGCATGCCCCGCATCCCACCGCCCGGCCCGACCCCAGTGAACCTATTCGCCCAGCAGCTCGTCAACCTTCGGCAACCAGTCGCTTATCGCAATGTGCTGCGGGCATATCTCCTCGCACGACCCGCAGCTGATGCAGCTGTCGGCACGGCGCCCGTAGCTGGTTACCTCGTTGCGGTAGAAGTCCTTCGCCAACTCCATGTCGTCGTAGAGCACGCCCATGTTGTAGGCGCGGAAGTTGTATGGGATGGCAATCTTGTTGGGGCACAGGTCAACGCAGTAGTTGCAGCCCGTGCAGGGAATGGCGGCGCGGGCATCGAGCGCAGCTTTGGCGCGGCCGATTACCGCCTGCTCTTCGGCAGAGAGCATTCCCGGTTTGGCCTTGGCCGCATAGCCCATGTTCTGCTGCAGCTGCTCGGGCGTGCTCATACCGGAAAGCACGCAGCTCACCTCGGGCATGTTCCACAGCCAATCAAGCGCCCACTCAACGTTGCTGCGGCCGTAGCCGGAATCATCGAACGCCGCCTGCGCTTCCTTCGGCAGGTTCACCAGCAAGCCGCCGCGCAAAGGCTCCATCACCACCACAGCCAGGCCGCGCTCGGCCGCCATGCGCATGCCCTTCAGACCGGCTTGGTAATCCTGGTCGTAGTAGTTCAGCTGTATCTGGCAGAAGTCCCATTCGGCCGCGTTCAGTATCTCCTCGAACAGCTCCAAGTCGTCATGGAACGAGAAGCCTATGTTGCGCACCTTGCCACTGGCCTTGGCACGCACCATGCCCTCCACGGCGCTGTTGCGCACGGTTTTCTTCCAGCTGCCGCCGTTCATTGAATGCAGCAGATAGTTGTCAATATAGGTGGTTTGCAGACGCTCCAGCTGCTCCTCCAAGAAGCGGTCGAAGTCCTCGGGCGCCTTGTACAGCCATGCCGGCGATTTCGTTGCGATGCATACCTTTTCGCGCAGGCCGCCTTGAAGCGCCTGGCCCAAGATGCGCTCGGAGTATCCCCCAATGTAGTTGTAGGCCGTGTCGAAGTAGTTGATGCCGCCCTCGATGGCCTCGTGGATCATGCAGATGGATGTTTCGACATCCACCTGTTCGATGGTGTTGCTGTTCACCGTTTTGCCGCCGCCCTTCATGGGCAGGCGCATAACGCCGAAGCCCAAAGGCGATACCTGCATCCCGGTGTTGCCGAACGCGCGCGTTTCCATGGCACCCCTCCTTGCCCCTTCGGGTGCAACGGCGCTTTGTCCCCTATGCCGCATATGGCCCCGAAGAATTGAGTCTTCTATTGAGAAACAGTTTAGTCCAAGAGCTTGCCGCAACCAATCGTGTGTCAGCAGAAGCAGCCTGCCCTCACAGACACGCGAATCCATGCCTACACACGGCCGGCATGCCAGAGCGAAGGCGTGTCAGGACACCAGGAATGCCGGAATAAGGGTATAATACGTGAAGGATTTCTTTATATATTTAGGAGCCACTCATGCCGAAGATCCTGTCAAGCACTGCACTGCGAAACGGCTACAACGATGTTTCGCAGTGGTGCCACGAAACCCAACAACCCGTGTTCATAACCAAAAACGGCAACGGCGACCTTGCCTTGATGAGCATAGATGCCTACGAACGACTTGTCTCAAACAGCGAGGTTGAATACAAGCTGGCCGTTGGCCGTCAAGCAGCCAAAGAAGGCCGCACCCTGGAAGCCGATGAAGCCATCGCCGCCCTGCGCAATAAGCATGAGCAGCAATGAGCACACGATACAAAGTGCTCGTAACCGAGCCGGCGTTCGCCGACCTGGATGAGATCCTCTCATACCACACTGCGGTTTTGGCCGCACCGCAGGCTGCAACAAAACTACTTGATGGCTTCGAAGCAATCAAAGAAGAGCTAGAGCAGCTACCGACTGCATACCCGAAGGTCAGGGATCCAAAGTTAGCTCCCTTCGGGTACCATTGGGCCCCCTTGGCAAGGTCCTATGCAATTTTCTACCGCATCAACGATTCAGAGAGTACGGTAACTGTAGACAGAGTCCTGTATCAGGCCAGGCAATGGCAATCGATCTTGCCGCACTAGCAGGGACGCCAGCAGGGACAGCCCTTCTTCGCTTTATGTTCTCGTGGCTGTAGGGGAAGTCCCCCTACAGCGTGCTAAAGCCCGATTCTGACGGCTACGTTACAAAGCTGCAGGGCGAAGGCACCGTTCTTGACATCGTCTGCCTGCATACTAGAATCCAATTAGCACTCCAAGGCTCGGAGTGCTAATTGATTTTTTGAAGACAAAAGGCTTTCCGAAAGAAGGACCCGAATGAAGCAATTCCAAACAGAGAGCAAGAAGCTCCTGGACCTGATGATCAACTCCATCTACACCAACAAGGAGATCTTCCTGCGCGAACTCATCTCGAACGCGTCCGATGCTGTTGACAAGCTCTACTTCAAGAGCCTCACCGACACCTCCATCGCTGTTTCCAAGGACGACCTTTCCATCGACGTGGCGTTCGACAAGGAAGCACGTACCATCACCGTTTCCGACACGGGCATCGGCATGACGCGGGAAGAGCTGGAAACCAACCTGGGCACCATCGCCCATTCCGGCAGCCTGGAGTTCAAGAGCGAGAACGCCGACAAGCAGGGCGAAGACGTGGACATCATCGGCCAGTTCGGCGTGGGCTTCTACTCCGCCTTCATGGTTGCCAAAGAGGTAACCGTCACCAGCCGCGCCTACGGCGAGCAGCAGGCCTTCACCTGGAAGTCAGACGGCATCGAGGGCTACACCATCGAGCCGGCAACCGAAGAAGAGGCGGCCACCATCGGCGGCGAGCACGGCACGTGCATCACCCTGCACATGAAGGACAACCAGGGCGATGAGGATTACGACACCTTCCTGGACCAATACGAGCTGCAGGCTCTCATCAGGCAGTACAGCAACTACGTGCGCTACCCCATCCATATGGAAGTGGAAGAGCGCAAGCCCCTGCCCAAGCCCGAAGACGCCGGCGACGATTACAAGCCCGAGTTCGAAACCGTGCGCGAGGTGAAGACCATCAACTCGATGATCCCCATCTGGAAGCGCCGCAAGTCCGAGGTGACCGACGAAGAATACGCCACCTTCTACAAAACCGACTTCCACGATTGGGAAGACCCGGCCCGCACCATTTCCGTGCACGCCGAGGGCGCCCTTTCCTACGATGCGCTGCTGTTCATCCCCAAGCGCCCGCCGTACGACTTCTACAACAAGGATTACGAGAAGGGCCTGGCGCTGTACAGCTCCAACGTCCTGATCATGGAAAAGTGCGCCGATCTGCTGCCCGACTACTTCAGCTTCGTGAAGGGCGTGGTTGACAGCCAGGACCTTACCCTGAACATCAGCCGCGAAACGCTTCAGCAGAACAGCCAGCTGCGCGCCATCGCCAACAAGGTGGAGAAGAAGATCAAGTCCGAGCTTGAGAAGATGTTGAAGAACGACCGCGAGGACTACGAGAAGTTCTTCGAGGGCTTCGGCCGCAACCTGGAGTACGGCATCTACACCACCTACGGCGCCAAGAAGGATGTGCTGGCCGACCTGCTGTTGTTCTACTCCGCCAAGCAGAAGAAGATGATCACCCTCGATGAATACGTGGAGGCCATGCCCGAGGGCCAGGAATCCATCTTCTTCGCCGCAGGCGAGCCGGTCGATCGCCTGGCCAAGCGCCCCATCGTGAACACGGTGCTGGGCAAGGGCTTCGACGTGCTGCTGTGCCCGCAGGACGTGGACGAGTTCTGCTTCATGTCCATGAACGAGTACAAGGAAAAGCAGTTCAAGAACGTTGCCGGCGGCGACCTTGGCCTGGAAACCGAAGACGAGAAGGAAGCGGCAGAGGCCATCACGAAGGAGAACGAGGGCCTGTTCGCCGAGATGCAGAAAGCGCTCGAAGGCAAGGTGAAGCGCGTGGCCGTTTCCTCCCGCCTTACCGACACGCCTTCCTGCGTAACCGCCGAAGGCCCCATCACGCTGGAGATGGAGAAGATCCTGGCGCAGGGCCCCGATGGCCAGCAGGTTAAGAGCGACCGCGTGCTCGAGCTGAACGCGCAGCACCCCGTGTTCAAGGCCGTGCAAAAGGCGTTCGATGAAGGTGACACCGAGAAGGTGGGCACGTTCGCCACCATCCTCTACGACCAGGCGCTTATCACCGAGGGCCTGCCCATCGACGACCCGGTTGCCTACACCCAGGCGGTATACAAGTTCTTGGTTTAGAGGCTACCCCCCCCCCCAAGATCTGGCGCATGCCAGCCCAACCCAGGCGCCCACCCCGCCAACGGCTATTCCGGCCGCGGGCGGGGTGGGCGCCTTTTTCATGGGAAAAGCCCAGGTTGAAACCGTGTGGAGCGACTGCCAGCCATGCTCGGTAATGCATCAAAACAGCCGCTTGTGTGGTACCATATCAGGCACGTAATAGCCTGTTTGTAGGAGGAAGCACGCATGAAACATAGGATTCTGGCTTTGATCTGCGCCTTTGCGCTGGTTTCTGCCCTACCTGCCATGGCATGGGCAGCAGGCAGCCCGTCAAAGGCCACATCCAATACCGCTTATTCCGACCAGGGAACAACCCTTGTTGTATCCGGCAAGGCGCTTAGCTCCAACTATCGCCTTGTCGTAAACCCCATCAACTACATGGCATTCGACTTCGACCTGTCTCCATCCATGTACGTTGTGGGCAACTACGAGATGTACGACGAACCTGAAGGCTCCACCTCTGGCACCTATACCTTCACCTTCGGCGGCCTTAGCCAGTACAACGGCGCCACGGTGACCATCCTCATCAAGTACAAGGACGGCACCACCGAAGTGAAAACCGCAAAGGTCTCCAACGGCACGGTAACCATCACCGCCGAAGGCCTTGGCTGGGCAACCATCGTGGTCGACACCGACACCGTCACCGGCGGCGCAAATGCTGCCAACGTCAGCACCGATGGCAGCGCAACATCCCCGCAGACCGATGTTGACCTTTCCGGCGTTGCCGGCGCAACCGCCGTTTGCGCCGCAGCCGCAGCCGGCGTGGGCATCGCCCTTCGCAAGAAGGCAACCAAATAAGCGCTACCGGGGCGAAAAAGCGCTGGCAGGCAAGACTCCCTTCCCGTGAAGATGGCCCCTGCCTCCGTCACGGGAAGCAAGCCGACCTCCCCCATTACCCGCATCCCAAGGAGAATCATCAATGACCCTTCTAGAGCTGCTAGAGCTCCTCCGTAAAAAATGGTACCTCGTGGTAATACTCCCCCTGCTGTTCGCCGGCGTGACCGCAGCCTACTGCTGGGGGTCCATGACCAACAACTACACCGCAACCGTTTCGCTGTACGTTCTTACCCAGTCCGTCTCCAACGCCAACGGCGAATCACAGGTAACCAGCTCCGACACAACCGCGTCCCAGCAGCTGGCGAACGACCTGGCCAAGATCGCCAAAACGGCCACGGTAACCGATTCCACGGCGAAGGCCTTGGGCATGAAGGACCTCAACGCCTTCACGGTCAGCGTCACCTCAGACACCACCAGCCGCGTCATCACCCTGAACGTCACCGGCAAAGACCCCAACGCCGTAGCGCTTGTTGCCAACGAGCTGGCCGACCGCACCTCGGAAACGGCCATCGAGGCAATGAAGCTTGAAGCGGTGAACGTCATCGACCGCGCCACCACCCCTGAAAAGCCCTCCGGCCCCAACCGCACCATGTACACCCTGGTTGCCCTGCTTGCCGGCGTGTTCGTTGCCATTGCCCTTATCGTACTTCTGGACATGCTGGACAACACCGTCAAGTCCGGCGAGGAAGCAGAAGAGCTTTTGGGTATCCCGGTGCTTTCCCGCATGCCCGAAGTGAACGAGAAGGGGAACTAGCATGGCGAAGAAGAACCGCAAGCGCCTGGGCCAGCCGAAGATCCCCGCGCTGAACAACGCCTCCCGCACCCTGCTGGCGAACATCCGCTTCAGCTCCATCGACGAGCGCATCAAGACCATCGCCATCACCTCGGCCGCGCCAGACGAGGGCAAAACCGTGGTATGCACCAACCTTGCCTGCGCCATCGCCGAATCGGGCAAAACCGTTCTGCTGGTAGACACCGACATGCGCCGCCGCAGCATCGGCACCATGTTCAATATCCACCCGCAGCACGGCCTGTACGCAGTGCTTGCGGGCAGCGCATCGCTGAACGAGGCCATCACCGCAACCGACATACCGGGCCTGTACTTCATGGACAGCGAGCCCAACATCCCCAGCCCGCCCGATGTGCTTTCCACCAAGCGCTTCGCCGCACTGGTAGACCAGGTGCGCGGCATGTTCGACTACGTCATCTTCGACACGCCGCCCGTGAACGTCTTCGTGGACGCCGCCATCCTTTCCAACCTGGTTGACGGCACCATCTACTGCATCCGCGAGCGCGCCGAGAAGCGCGATGCCGTTCTTGCCGGCGTGCAGCAGCTAAGGGCCGCCAACGCCCGTATCCTGGGGTCGGTCATCACCTTCTCCCAGGAAGAGGCGCAAAGCGGCTATTACTACTACGCCTACTACAACGAGGAAGGCAAGCGCGTTTCCAAGCACGAGAAGGGCGAACCCGTCTTCAGGGAAAGCACCGATACGCGCGACATCGCCGCCGATGACATCGCCCAATGGGCGCAACGCGCCGGCATTGATCCGCAGCAAGCCATGCGCGCCAGCGATCAGGCGGCTCAGCGCCAGCGCGAAGCCCGTCAGGCAGCGGCTCTCCAGGGCGCCCACAGCCCGGTTGAGCAGTTCCCCACCGGGGCATTCCGTCCCGTGAAGGAACCGAAGACGCCTCGCCACAAAAGCACGCGCATCTAAGCAGTGGATCCATGGGCGCCCTGTGCGCCCATCTTTGATTTCGGGGACACATGGAAAACCAGGACGAAAACCAACAGGAAGCGCAAGCCGCTGCAGGCGGCGAAGGCCAAGCAGCAGCCAAGGGGAAGCAGACCGCTGCGCTCAAGACGGCACTCATCGTGCTCATTGCGCTCACCCTGGCAGGCATCGCCTATCTGGCATGGCAGGCCATAAACGCGCAGAAAGCAGCTGAGGAAGGCGCAGGAGCCGCACCAGCCGTCCCTGCCGAGCAGGCAGATGCAAAGGTGGAAAACCCCATCGACTTCGCCAGCCTTCGGCTGGAGAATCCCGATATCTACGCGTGGATCTACATCCCCGACACCAACGTGAACTACCCGGTGCTGCAAAGCCCCACCGACGATTCCCTCTACCTGGACCACGACAAAGACGGCAACTACTCCGAGGCTGGCGCCATCTATTCCCAGCTGGCCAACAGCACAGACTTCTCGGATCCCGTTACCGTTCTGTACGGGCACAACATGAATTCAGGGGGCATGTTCGCCACGCTGCATTATTTCGAGAACAAGGAGTTCTTCGATTCGCACGAGGACATGTACATCTACACCGATGGGCACATCTACACCTACCGGGTGATCGCCGCCTACCAGTACGACAACCGCCACATCCTGAATTCCTTCAACTTCGCCGACACCGAGGTAACCCAGCAGTACTTCGATTCGGTGCTGAGTCCCAATTCGCTGGTGATGAACGTGCGCGAAGGAACACAGCTTACTGCGGGCACCGACAAGATCGTTCAGCTGAGCACTTGCACCGGCGATGCGAACCGCCTGGTTAGAAGATATTTGGTAACAGGAGAATTGGTAAGTGACCAGCAAACCTACTGATAGCGAACCCTCCGAAGGGAAGTTGGGCGCACCCGGGCCAAGCCAGTCCGGGTCAACCAGGCCCGAGCCAGGCAAGCCAGCCGAGGCCTCGGCAGCGCCAGCGGCAGATGCCAAGGACGCCGAAGGCACCGCGGCGAACGCGGCCGGGCAGCCTGGCACCAGCTCCGCAGCGGAAGGGGTATCTTGCGAAACGCTTATCCGCAAGAGGAAAAAGCGCAAGCACCATCGCTTCTCCAAGAACAAGAAGCTGCGCATCGCCGTGTTGATCGCCTCTATCTTGCTGGCGCTCGTGCTTATCGCGGTGGGCACCATGTTCGCCCTTTTCAAGATGGGCGAACAGTCGGTGAAGGACGCCAACACCGCAACCAACCTCCAAACCGAAGGCGTTGCCTACGACGAGGGCCGCACCATCCAATACAACGGCAAAACTTATGCGCTGAACGAGAACATAGCATCTATCTGCATCATCGGCTACGACCGCCGCACCGAGCAGGTGGTTGCGGGCAAAAGCGTTGGCCAGGCCGACGCGGTTATGGTGCTTGCCGTGAACCTTGACACCGGCAAGGTAACCGCCATCGGCATCCCGCGCGACTCCATGGTGGAAGTAGACGAGTTCATGGGCGATGTGTTCGCCGGCGTGGGCACCATGCAGCTCTGCCTTTCCTTCGCCTACGGCGATGGCGGGCAAACCAGCAGCCAGTACACCACAGCAGCCGTTTCACGCGTGCTGTACAACATGCCGGTGAGCAGCTACGTTTCGCTTGACATGGAAAGCATCGGCGAGCTTGCCAACGCAATAGGCGGCGTTTCCGTAACCCCCCTGCAGTCCATCCCCGGCACCAACATCGTGGAAGGCAAGGACACGGTTCTGTTCGGCAACAACGCGCTGAAGTACGTGCAATGGCGCGATACCTCGGTACTGGAATCGCCGCTCCACCGTCAAGCCCGTCAGTCGCAGTTCATCCAAGCATTCTGCAAGGAAGCGCTCGACCAGTCGGAGGGCAACGTCGGCATGCTCGTGAATCTGTTCAACATCGCACGTGAGAACGGGGTTACCAACCTAGGAGTGGACGACTTCACCTACTTGGCTTCCACCGTTATGGGCACCGGCCTTAACGGGATCGATGTGGTTACCCTGCAGGGGGAAATGGAGCAAGGCGATGTGTTCGCGGAATTTTATCTGGATAAGGCCAACGTTTACGAAACCGTTTTGAGCGTGTATTACCATGAATTGGACGAAGCGGCGAATTAGCGCAGGCATCTTTGCGACGCAACCCGGAAGGAGCCGAGCATGTTCGACATACATTGCCACATACTCCCCGGCGTAGACGATGGCGCGCGCACCCCGGCCGAAAGCTCGCAGATGCTCATAGCGGCGCGCAATGCGGGCATCAGCCACATCGTGTGCACCCCGCATTGCCGCTTCGACGGTTTCGACCCACAGCTTATCCAAGAGCAGTACCGCATCTTCAAGGAACACGCCTCCCAAATGGGGATGCAAACC
>CAVDDI010000010.1:0-9473 GCA_963607675.1 bacterium
CCAGCGATTCGCCCCAAACCTCTTCTCGCTGCACCTGGATGCTGAACACGTTGCGCATGGTGGATTTCCCCTCGGCCGAAGCCGCCATGCAAAAGCTCTTGAAATCATGCTCGCCGATAAGGTGCTCGGCAGCTTGGCGCATGGCATCGAGGTCCAGTTGCCTGGGGATATGCCAGCAGAAATCACGCATCAAAAGCGGAGCATAGGCATCGGTGCAGATGAAATAGCGGTACTCGCGCATGGTGGCGGAAAAACGCGCCGAGAAGCCAGCGGGCTTTCCCTGCAGGCTCTTCACCGAGACATCTTCGTGCGTCAGCGCGTTCAGCGAACGCAGCAGCTTCGACAGGCTGCGGCCGCGCAGCTCCTCTTCGCTTACCTGGAAGTTAACCACCTGCCCGCGCGCATGCACGCCCGAATCGGTGCGGCCGGCGCACACGGTTTCCACCGTGCGACGGAACAGCAGCCCCAGGGCTTCCTCTATGCTGCCCTGCACGGTAAGCTGCCCGGGCTGACGGGCGAAGCCCGCGAAGGGCGCGCCGTTGTAGGCCACCTCCATGGCAAGGTTCACGGCTTCCCCCACTACGAGGCCTTCCACAGCGTGCGGCCGAACAGGTCATACAGACGCGAGCGCAGGCTTGAGTTGCCTGCATCCACCGTAAGCGGCAGCTCGGCGCGCATGCGGCGGCCATCCACCTGGCTCACGTTCAGGATAACCGGATCCCTGCCCGGGTACTGCTGAAGGATGCGCATCAGCTTATCGGACACCAGCGCATTCAGCTCGCGCGTGGTAAGCGCAAGCTCAAGCTGAAGCGGCGCGGTGTTCGCGTCTTCCTCGGTGAGCACCAGCGGCTTCGCCTCATACACCAAGATCTGCTTACCGCGGTCGCTTACCTCGAACTTGCCCTTGCAGGTGATGATGGCGTCTTCCTGGATGGCATCGCGGTTCTTCTCGTAGTCGAAGCATACGCACTCGATATGGCCGGAGGTGTCTTCCAAGACGAAGTTGGCCATAAGGTTGCCACGCTTGGTGCGGCGGATGTTCATCTCGGAAACCATGCCGGCGAATGTGGCCGACTTGATGCCGCTCTCACGGTCGGCAAGGTCGCCGATGGTGTGCTTCATGGTGCGCGCAAGGTAGTTCTCGTACGGGCGCAGCGGATGGTCGGAGACGTACATCTTCAAGATGTCCTTCTCGAACGCAAGCAGCGTGCGCTTGTCCCATTCCACTCCATCGGGGGCCGGGATGTCTTCCTGGAAGCTTTCATCGACATCGCTGAACATGCTGAACATATCCAACTGGCCGGCCGATTTGTCCTTCTGGCGCTTCGCCGCGCTTTCCAGCAGCGTGGTGTCGTCGATGAAGTGCATGCACTGCTTGCGCGTGTAGCCGGTGGAATCGAACGCGCCCGACTTCACCAAGGCCTCCAGCGTCTTGCGGTTGTAGGCGTTCGAGGGCACGCGGTTCACGAAGTCATGCAGGCTGGTGAACGGGCCGTTTTCCTCACGCTCGGCGATGATGACCTCGGCCACATGCTCGCCCACGCCGCGCACGCCCGCCAAACCGAAGCGGATTCCCTCTTCAAGCGGGGTGAACTCCAGGTTGGAGGAGTTCACATCGGGCGGCAGCACCGGGATGCCGCTGCGGTTGCAACTGGCGATGTACTTGATAAGGCGGTCGTTGTTGCCCATGTAGCTGGACAGCACGGCAGCCATGTACTCGTTGGGGAAATGCGCCTTCAGGTACGCCGTGCGCATAACCAACAGCGCGTAGGCCGCCGAATGCGACTTGTTGAAGGCGTACTTCGCGAACTTCTCGGCGTCTTCCCAGATCTGCTTGGCGATATCGAGCGAATAGCCGTTTTCCACCGCGCCGTTGTTCCAGTCGTCCTGGAGCAGGCGCATGATGTCGAGCTTCTTCTTGCCCATTGCCTTGCGCAGCTTGTCTGCCTTGCCGGCGGAAAAGCCGCTCATGACCATGGAAACCTGCATGATCTGCTCTTGGTAGACCATGGTGCCGTAGGTTTCCTCCAGGATGGGGCGCAAGCGGTCGTCGTAGTAATGGACCGGGGTCTTGCCCTGTACAACCTTCACATAGTCTTCCACCATGCCCGACTCCAACGGGCCGGGGCGGTTGAGGGCGATCGAGGCCACGACGTCGGAAAAGCGCTCAGGCGGGATCTGCGCGAACAGCGAAACGTACAGGGCGCCTTCCACCTGGAACAGGCCGTCCATGTTCAGCGGCATGCCGTTCTTGCGCAGCTCGCCACGCATAAGGGCGAATGCTCGGTCATCTTCGATGGGGATCTCCTCGGGCACCAAGTGGTTGCCGGTGGTTGCCTCCACGTTGCGGCAGGCGCGGGATAGCACGCCCAGGGTGCGCAGGCCAAGGAAGTCCATCTTCAGAAGGCCCAGGTCGGGCGTGTAATGGCCGTCGTACTGGGTGATGATGCCGCCGCCCTTGGTGTCGCGCTTCATGGGAACATGGTCGCTCATGGGGTCGCGGCAGATAATGGTCGCGCAGGCGTGCACGCCTTCACCGCGCACATGGCCCTCGATGGACTTCGCCGCATCGATGACGCGGCGCACATCGTCTTCCTGTTGGTAGGCTTTCTGCAGGTCTGGATTGGTTTCCAGCGCGCGGTCGATGGTGATGCCCAGCTCGCCGCCGATCATCTTGCAGATGCGGTCGCCCACCGCGTAGGGGTAGTCCAGCACGCGGGCAGCGTCGCGCACGGCGTTCTTCGCCTGCAGCTTGCCGAAGGTGATGACGCCGGCCACATGGTCTTCGCCGTAGAACTCGCGGATGTGCTCGATAACGTCTTGCCGGTGCTGGTCGTCGAAGTCGACGTCGATATCGGGCATCTCCACGCGCTCGGGGTTCAGGAAGCGCTCGAACATCAAGCCGTTCTGGATGGGGTCGAGGTCAGTGATGCCCATAGCGTACGTGCACAGCGAGCCCGCCGCCGAGCCACGGCCCGGGCCTACGCCGATGCCGTGCTCGCGCGCCCAGCGGATGTACTCCTGCACGATAAGGAAGTAGGCGGGGAAACCCTGCTGGATGATGATGTCGGCCTCGTACTCGTACTGCTCGAGCACCGACTTCTCCTTGCCGGTGTTGTCGGAGAGCACCACCGTGCGCCATTCGGGGCCGTAGCGGTGCTCCAGGCCCTTCTCGCATTCCTCGCGGAAGAGCATTTCCTCGGTATAGCCTTCCGGCAGCGGGAAGCGCGGCAGGATCTCGTCGCGCTCAAGCTCGACGTTGCACTTTTCCGCCAGCAGCACCGTTTCGTCGCATGCCTCGGGGAAGTCCTTCAGCGCGGTGCGCATCTCTTCCTCGGTCTTCATGTAGAACTGGTCGTTGGGGAACTTGAAGCGCTTTTCCTGGCTCATCGTGGCATTCGTGCCGATGCACAGCATGATGTCCTGCGCACGGGCATCTTCCTGCGTAAGGTAATGGAAGTCGTTGGTGGCGATGGTCTTCAGGCCCAGCTGCTTGGCAATCTGGGTGAGCTTGCAGTTCATCTCGTACTGGGTCATGCCCGCATTGGTGGTGATGCCCTGGTCCTGCAGCTCGATATAGAAATCGCCCGGCTCGTAGAGGGCAGCGAAGCGCTTGGCCCATTCAACAGCCTCGTCGAAGCACCCGGCGTCGATGCAACGCGGGATAACGCCGGCGATGCATGCGCTGGTGGCAATCATGCCCTCCGCGTACTTCTCCAACATCTCGAAGGTGGTGCGGGGACGGTAGTAGAAGTTGTCCACGTGGCTTTCGGAAACCAGCTTCAGCAGGTTGTGATAACCCGTGTTGTTCTTCGCCAGCAGGATCATGTGATGAAGCTTCTGCTTCTGCTTCTTCAGCTCGCTGTCGGTGGTGAAATACACCTCGCAGCCGAAGATGGGCTTCACCTTCTTGCCGGTTTCCTTTTCCACCTTGCGGCAGGCTTCGTCCAGTTCGGGAACACCCGACATAACGCCATGGTCGGTGATGGCAACAGCGGGCATGTCCAGATCTGCGGCGCGCTTCACCATGTCGTAGATATGGGTTGCGCCATCGAGCAGGGAATATTCAGTATGGTTGTGCAAGTGTACGAACGCCATGTGCTCTCCTGTTTCTTTCCTGCTGCTTTGTCTCTTCGCTGCCATTGTGCCACCCTGCCCGGCTCCTGCCGATGGTCAAACGGCAAGGAATGCAAGATAGACAAAAAGGCGCCCGGTTCCCCAGGCGCCGAACGTGACTATGGCCGTGCCGTTACCGATCGGATGGGTCTTTGGGGGCGGAAGCCATGTTCACGGCAGGGGCTTCGGCGGCGTTGCCCTGGCCGAAGCTGACCACCGGTGCACCCGCGGCGGCGGCATTGGCGTCGAAGCTTTCCTTCTTGGTGAAGCCGAACGGCCCTGCCACCAGCATGCCGGGGAACGTTTCGATGGCGTTATTGAACTTCATCACCACATCGTTGTAGCTCTGGCGCATGTAGCTGATCTTGTCTTCCGTGGCCGTTATCTCGGCCTGAAGCTGCTGGAAGTTCTGGTTCGCCTTCAGGTCGGGGTATGCCTCGGAAACGGCGAACAGGCTCTTCAGCGTGCCAGTGAGCACATTGTCGGCGGCCATCTTCTGCTCGGGGGTGGTGGCATGCGCAACTGCGGAACGGGCCTCGGTCACCTTCTGCAGGGTACCGCTTTCGTGGGCGGCGTAGCCCTTCACGGTTTCCACCAGGTTGGGGATAAGGTCAAGGCGGCGCTGCAGCTGGACGTCGATCTGCGCCCAGGCGTTGTCCACCCGGTTACGCAGCTGAACCAAGTTGTTGTACAGCGCGATGACGATTATGGCCAGCACCACGATTATGGCGACGATGACGATTACGGTGACCATGGCTTTCTCCTGTCGTTGGGTTGCAAGGTAAGTCTAAACGGTTTCCACCACGGCAACGCCCAACGGTGAGAAAGACGTTACGCGGCACCACCATTCATGCTTATGGGCTTCCACGGAAGCGGCCGTTGCCGCCTCGTACGAATCGCATACCAGGCACACGGCAGAACCGCTGCCGCATACCACGGCATCGGTCACACCGGGTAGGGCCTTGCCCCATTCCATGATGCGGCCAACCTGGGGCGTAACGGCGCATGCAGCCTGCGTGAGGTTGTTGTACAGCGCCAACTGCGCAGAGTCGGTGACGGCGGCAAGCTGGGCAAGGTAGCCGGCATCGGGAAGCTGGGGCGCTTCGTCGAAAGCGGCATAGGCCTTGGCAGTGGAAACCCCTTCGTCGGGGCGCACCAGCAGCACGAAGCCCTTGCGCGTTGCCAGGGAAGCCTCATACACCTCGCCCTTGCCGGAAAGGCGCACGCAGCCGCCATGCAGGAAGAAGGCCACATCGGCACCCAAGCGTTCGGCAACAGCGAACACGCGCGCATCCTTCGGGTCGATGCCCCAAAGCGTAGCCGCGCCCAAGATGGCGGCCGCCGCGTTGGAAGAGCCGCCGCCCAGGCCAGCTTCAGCGGGGATAACCTTGTTCAGCACCATTTCCACCGTTTCATCTTCGCTGCGCCCCAGTTCAGCAGCCAGTTCGCGCACCGCACGGTAGGCGATGTTCTGCTCGGCGGAAACATCGAGCGGGTCGATGGTGAACGAGGTCTCGCACTTCAGCACGATCTGCAGTCCCTCGCCCGAGCCCTCGTCGTCGAAGCGGCGCATGGAAAGCGTGTCGTGCAGGGCCAGAGCGTGCATCACGGTGTCCACGCCATGGAAGCCGTCGGCACGCTTTTCGCCCACCGCCAGCACCAAATTCACCTTCGCGGGGGAAATGATCTTCACCATGTTCTTAGGGGGCAATCCCTCTATCTGCATGTTCGCACCACCTTGGGTCAGTTGTCCTCTGCGGCTGCGGGGCCGTCTTCGCCCTGCGAACCGGAAAGCGCGGCCTTGCGCGCCTTGTTGCGTTTGCGTTTTTCCTTGAAGAAGCTCTTCAGAAGTTGGGAGCATTCATCTTCGCACACCCCCGATGTTACCGCGAACACGTGGTTCAGGCGGTGGTCGGCGTTCACTTGGTAGAGCGAACCAAGCGCCCCGGCCTTGGGGTCGTGCGCACCGAACACGCAGCGATCGATGCGGGCCTGGTGCATAAGGCCGGCGCACATAATGCACGGCTCGAGCGTGACATACACGGTGCAGCCCGAAAGACGCCAAACACCCAGTTCACGCGATGCCTGCTTCATGGCCAAAAACTCCGCATGGCCGGCAGGGTCGGCATCGGTTTCGCGGCGGTTGCAGGCCTGGGCGATCACCTTGCCGTTGTGAACCACCACCGCGCCGATGGGCACCTCGTCCAGTTCAGCCGCCTTGCGCGCCTGTGCAAGCGCCAGCTGCATAAACGGTATGTCCTGCGCCTGCGCGCCGCCAAGCTCCATCGGTCACCACCAAACTATGCTATCCTTAGCCCTGCACATTCGGAGGAATGGCAGAGTGGTTGAATGCGGCGGTCTTGAAAACCGTTGTGCCGCAAGGCACCGTGGGTTCAAATCCTACTTCCTCCGCCACGTACTTCGCGCCGCTCACCCGAGCGGCGCTTTCTCATTCTAAACGCAATGCAATCAAATAATGCACAAGGGAATATGCGCATCCGTCCCACTCGCACTACCCAACAGACAAAACGCTTGAACCTGCATATCGATGAGTCAGGAAGTAGCGGCGCCTAGATCCCTTCGAGTGCCTGCTTTGCCGTTTCGAACAGCAGGTCAAGATGGTCTTCGCGATGGTTCAGGCAGGGGATGTACGTAACATCGGCCTGCTTGCCTTTCTGCATGCAGAGCGTTTTGAAGTAGTCGCAGGTGACGCTCTGTATGTCGTAGAGCGATTCCAGGCAATCCGCCGAAAACCCAGGGGTCATCATGGCAACGCGCTCAACCCCTTGATCGGCCCATTCGGCCAGCTTCGCCTTGGGATGTGGGGTAACCCATGCGTGGGGGTCTTCAAAGCGCGAGTGGAAGGCGAGCGACCAGTCGCCTTCGGGGATGCCGAGCCTTGCGGCAACTTGCGACACGTCCGCCCGTGCCTGCTCCACATAGGTGTCCCCGGCGCTCACGTCACTCAAGGGGATGGAGTGGAACGAGAACATCAGCTTGCTTCCCGGGCGGTACTCCCACGCATCGCGTATGCTGGCCTCCAGCGCATCAAGGTAGCGAGGGTTGGAATGGTATCCCTCGATGGTCTTTGCAAGCTTCAGGCCCGGGTGCCTTCGCATGGTTTTCCCGATCTTACCCTTGCAGCTTTTCACGGTGCAGAACGCGGTTTGGGGGAACAGCGGGAAGGCTATGACCTTCTTGCAGCCAAGTTCTTCCAGCTCGTTCAGCGCGGCATCGATGGAGGGGTTCCCATAGCGCATGCCCAGCCGCGCTACTGCATTGATGCCGGCCCCCTCGAAGCGCTCGTTCACGCCTTCTTCCTGCGCCTTCGACTCCAGCATGAACGGCGATCCAAGCGGTGTCCATATCTGCCGGTAGCGGGGCGAGGTCTTCTTCGGCCTGGTGCGCGCGATGAACAGATGCAGGATGGGCAGCCAAAGCGCGCGGGGCATATGGATGAGGTTGGGGTCGGATAGGAACTCGATAAGGTACGGCTTGATATGCGCCGGGTCGGGCGAGTCGGGGGTGCCCGTGTTCATGAGCACGAAGCCGATCTTTTCGTTGTGCGATTCCATGGTTGCGACTATAGCAAAAACACGATGGCGCGAAGGTACAGCCGCGAAGCTTTCGATGTGCAGCGCATCGTTGGCGGATGGGGCGCGGACGGGCAAAGGGCCTTATACTGGTTACTTGCCCTGCAATCGTGGGGCAAAACGAAAAGGAGCTTACACGATGGCCTTTCTGTTCGGCTGCGAGAACGTGCATCTGGAATACCCCACCAAGACGATCTTCGAATCGCTTTCCCTGGGCGTCGAAGACGGCGACCGGGTTGGCGTGGTAGGCCGCAACGGCGATGGCAAATCGTCCCTTCTGGGACTCTTCGACGGCACTATCGAACCTGATGATGGGCGCGTGCTGCGAACGGGCGGTGTACGCTTCGCTTCCCTTCGCCAGTCCGATTCCCTCGACGACGCGAAGAGCGTCGGCTGGAACGTGGTGGGCGATGTGCCCGAGTACGAATGGGCGGGCGATGCCCGCATCCGCCAGATCGTCGATGGCATGATCGGCGACCTTGATTGGGAAAGCCCTGTGGGCACCCTTTCCGGCGGCCAGCGCCGACGTGTCGACCTGGCGCGCGTGCTGGTTGCCGATGCCGATGTGCTGTTGCTTGACGAGCCCACGAACCACTTGGACGTGGTGGCCATCAACTGGTTGGCGCAGCACCTGAAGCAACGGTTTTCCCGCGGCAGCGGTGCGCTGGTGGTGGTAACGCACGACCGCTGGTTCTTGGACGAGGTGTGCCTGCGCATGTGGGAGGTGCACGATGGCGTGGCCGAGCCCTTCGAGGGCGGCTATTCCGCCTACATCCTGCAGCGCGTGGAGCGCCAGCGCCAGGCGCAGGTTGCCGAGCAGAAGCGCCAGAACCTTATCCGCCGTGAATTGGCGTTCCTTTCCCGCGGAGCCCGTGCGCGCTCCAGCAAGCCGCGCTTCCATGTGGAAACCGCCCGTGCCCTTATCGCCGAAGAGCCGCCGCTGCGCAACACCACCGAGTTGAAGCGCGCGGCTATTTCCCGCCTGGGCAAGAAATGCGTGGACGTCATCGATGCATCGTTTTCCTATGGGCAGGCGAAGGTGCTCGATGAAGTTACCTGGATGATAGGCCCGGGCGACCGCTACGGCCTTATGGGCGCCAACGGGGCGGGCAAATCCACCCTGCTCGACATCGTGCAGGGCAAGCTGCGCCCGCAGTCGGGCCGGGTGAAGATCGGCAAAACGGTGAAGTTTGCCTTCCTTTCCCAGAAGCTGGAAGAGCTGGAGCCCCTGAAGAAAGACCGCGTGCGCGAGATACTCACGCGCTACAACACGCGTTACATGATCGACGGCAAAGAGGTGAGCCCGGCACAGCTTTTGGAGCAGCTAGGCTTCACCAACGCGCACTTGAACATGCCGGTGGAAACGCTTTCCGGCGGCCAACAGCGCCGCCTTATGTTGATGCTCATCCTGCTGGATTCGCCCAACGTGCTTATCCTGGACGAGCCCAGCAACGACCTGGACACCGACATGATGGTTGCCATGGAGAACCTGCTGGACACCTGGCCGGGCACGCTTATCGTGGTGAGCCACGACCGCTACCTTATGGAGCGCGTTACCGACGACCAGTTCGCCCTGATAGATGGGCATCTTACCCACTGCCCGCGCGGTGTGGACGAATATCTTGAGCTGCTGGATCAGAGCCGCGCCGCGAAGGCGGCGGGAGCTGTCGTTGCGGCGCCAAAGGCCAAATCAGATACTGAACAGGGGGAAGGCAGTGGTCTTTCTGCTGCTGAGATGCGCGAGCTGAAGAAGCAGGCGCGCTC
>CAVDDI010000010.1:9695-18770 GCA_963607675.1 bacterium
TGATGGGCGTTATCGGCCATCCTATTGCCAACTCGGAATCACCCGCCATCCACAACGCGGTGTTCCGCAAGCTGGGCTACGACTATGCCTATGTTGCGCTCGATGTGGAGCGCAACAACCTGGAAGCGGCGGTGCGCGGCATGGAAGCGTTGGGTTTCCTGGGCTACAACGTGGCCACGCCCTACAAGAAGGCCATCGTTCCCTACTTGCACGAGGTTTCCCAGGTTGCCCAGATCATGGGGGCGGTGAACACCGTTGCCATATTGGACGGCCGTTCTTTGGGTGATAACGCCGATGGCGCAGCGTTTATGCGCAACCTGGTGTTGAACGGCGTTGGAGTGGTGGGCAAGAAGATCACCATCCTGGGTGCAGGCGGCGTTGCCTCGGCCATCGCTGTGCAGGCCGCGCTCGATGGCGTTGCCCAGATAGACGTGTTCAACCGCAACGACAAATGCTTGGCGCAGTATCGCCAAGTCATTGCCCGCATGAAGCAGCATTCCGACTGTCAGGTGGAACTGCATCCGCTAAGCGACACGGGCCGGTTGCGGGAATCGCTTCAGCAGTCGGCATTGATGGTGAACGCCACCAGCGTTGGGTCGTATGCCCAGCCGGGATGCCTTGTAGAGGAGGGCATCCTGCCCAAGAGCGTTGTGGTGGCCGACATGGTGTACACCCCGCGCGAAACCGAGCTGATTGCCATGGCACGTAAAAACGGCAACCGCGTGCTCGACGGGGTGGGGCCGTTCGTTCAACAGGCCGCCATCGCCGAGCGCCTGTGGTGCGGCTGCAGCCTGCCCGTCGATTACGTAACGGAAACCTTCTTCGCGGAATAACCGGCCGTTTGCGTGCCGGGGAGGGGTGCCCTGCTCCGGCACGCTAATAGCTTTCTGGACTTTCTCGATTGCCTTCAGCTTCCTTCTGCTTACCTTGCCTGTTGACCAAATAGGAAAAAAAGGAAAATATAGGAAAAAAAGGAAAGGAGCAAGGATGCAAAAACCTGCTAGGGATACGATCTTTTCCCCTTCTTTCGGAAACAGGCCAACCTATTTGGTGGGAAGGGATGCGGTTGTTCAGTCATTTTTAGCCGGACTGGATGACGCCCCCGGCTCCCGCAGCCGTTCGATGATCTTGCTTGGGCAGCGCGGCAGTGGGAAGACTGTTCTGCTGTGGGAATTTGCCGATCAGGCGCGAAAAAAAGACTTCGTTGTTGCTTCTCCTACGGTTGTCTCCGAAGGAATGCTCGGGCGTATTGTGGAGAAAATCCAAGACGACGGGGAAAGAAGCCTGAAGAAGAGGCGAGGCCATATTTCCGGCGGCAGCCTAGGCGCCTTGGGCTTTTCTGCTGGGCTTCAATTCACTCCCGAGGTTCAGGAAACGAAGTCATTCCAGTACAAGCTGTTGCAGTTGGCGAAGCGGCTAACGGAAAAGGGCAAGGGCCTTCTGATCCTGATCGATGAGCTTCAGGCGAATTCGAGCGAGATCCGTCAGATTGTGGTTGCCTACCAAGAGCTTGTCGGGGAAGGTCTCAATGTTGCCTTGGTGATGGCTGGGCTTCCTGGTGCTGTTTCGGCGACGTTGAATGACAAGGTCCTCACGTTCCTCAACAGAGCTACCAAGGTCACGCTTGAGCCTTTGGCCTTCGGCGATGTGGATGCGTATTTCCAACGAGCTTTCAATGAGCTGGGCATACATATTTCTTCGGAGGATAGGATGCGTGCGGCGAAGGCGGCAGAGGGATCGCCATATCTGATGCAGCTGATAGGCCATAATCTTGTGCTTCGGGCTGCGTCTAGCGAAGTGGACAAGGACATCCTGGAATCGGCCATTCTTGCCGCCCAGATGGATTACGAAAACGATGTTTGCAAGACCACGCTTGCATCCTTGTCCGAGCAGGATGTTTCATTCCTTAGGGCCATGGCGGGCGATGGGAATGTTAGCAAAGTTTCCGATGTTGCTACACGCATGGAGGTAACTTACGACTATGGCCAGAAATATCGAAGAAGGCTGATCGACGCCGGAGTAATCATGCCGGCAGGACGCGGGTTGGTTAAGTTTGCGGTTCCCATGCTGAAAGACTATCTGAGCAAGCTTGAAGAGCTGTAGGGCAGGGAGAAACTACGCCCTCTAACCCTCAGGCATAAACGAAGGCCGCCCCGATGGGACGGCCTCGCAGTAGTTGCAGCTTATTGCCGGGTTGGCTACTTGATAACCAGAACAGGCATGGGGCTTTCGCGGAGCACCGCATAGGAAACAGAGCCCAGCACGCCGCGGATGGCGCCAAGGCCACGGGAACCCATGACGATGAGGTCGGCCTTTACCTTCTCTGCGTAGTTAAGGATGTCGGCAGCAGGGGTGTAACCAGGGATCACCTCGATGGTGGCCTTATCGCCCAGGGAAGCGATGGCATCACCGATGCCCTCCTTCACCTTCTCGGTTTCCTCGCCGATGGTCTTGTTGTAGAGCGCCATGATGTCCTCTACGGAAAGCAGGTACTGCTGAGGATCGAAGGATGCGCTGTTGAAGTTGGCGGGAAGCTGGGCGTTCGGATGGGTGGTAACGAATACCACATGGAGCTTGGAACCCTCTGCACCCTCTACGATTTCGGCAGCCTTCTTGACAGCAGCAAGCGCCTGTTCGGATCCATCATAAGCAACAACGACATTCTCAAATACCATAGTTACCCCTCCTGTTCTTAATGAAGCAAGCTTGCTTCTGCATCGTCTTCATGCAGCGCCTGCCTTTGTTTCTTCAAGGATACCATTCCCCTAATGGGGAAAACAGCGAAACGGTGGCTGGATACCAGCTCAGGGTAAATGTATTGAGAAACTCAATGGTGTTACGCTGAGAACCGGTCGGGCACCGCCAACCTGCAGGGTCAGTCTTCCAGGAAGTTGCCCTTCTTTTCCAGCGGCTCGATGCTCAAAGGCAGGTTCGGATCCACCGTGATGGAGAGCAGGTACGTCTCGATTGCCGCATCCAACTCGTATTCCAGGTCGATGTCGCCTTCGAAGACGCACCAATAGAACAGCAGGCCGGTAGACGCCGCAGCGATGCGCAGCATAGCCTCGTCGATGTCGACATCGGGGCGAACCAAGCCCTGATCGATGCCTTCCTGCAAGTACTGGCGAACAGAGGCGATGATGAAATCATCCTTGGTGTCGCGGTGCATGAAGTCGAAGAACGGGTTGTGGTTGGAGGCGTACAGGCCGGAAACGAACTCCAAGCCCATGTCCTCGCAGTACTTCACGTATGCGCGGTAGATGATGAGGATGCGCTCGATAGGGTTGTAGTCCTTGCTGTCTTCAAGCGCCTTTTCGCGGTACGGGGCGAAAGCATACTTCAGGTAATAGGAGATAAGATCTTCCTTGCCGCTGAACAGGTTGTAGAAACTGCCCGTGGAAAGGCCGGCCTCGTCGCAGATATTGCGCACGGTGAGCTGCTTCATGCCATCGCGGTTGACGAGCTTGATAGCCGCCTTCAGAAGCTTCTCGCGCGTGATCTGGGCTCTGGTTTCATGAACAGAGACGTACTGGTTCCGGCGAATCATGAACTTATCCCTTCCTTGGTTACCATGACAGGCAAACATTAGCTAATTTATTGGATCAATTGTAATTTTTGTTGCGGTATTCCCAAAATGAACACGTTTTGAACACGTTCAATCACGGTAAACCCAACAATGGATAACCTTACGCCCAACACAAGCGTAATTTTGCGAGAGTTACGTAAGCGGAAACTGAACCGGTTGGCCGTGCCCAAGAGCACGGCTACAACATAGCGGCACAAGCATCGGAACAATGCTAGGCGCGGGTAACGCGTGCACCCTGGGGCGTGTCTTCCACCACGTAGCCCAATTCGCCCAAGCGGTCGCGTACGGCATCGGCCAGGGCGAAATCCTTCTGCTTGCGGGCATCTGCGCGGCGGGCAAGCAGGGCCTCGATGGCGGCTTCGGCGCTGTCGCCGGTGAAGCCAGCAAGCTCGGCAGCCAGGGCAAGCAGCCCCTCATCGGAACCGGCGCCAGCTTCGCCTTCGCCCTTCAGGCCCACGCCCAAGACACCCAGCAAGTCGCAGACCATATCGGAGCCCACCAGAACCTTCTCAGCGATGTCTTGGCCGACCTCGGCATTTGCGAGCATGGTGTTCGCCTCGGTGACGAAACCGAAGATGGCGCCAAGCGCACCGGCGGTGTTGAAGTCGTCGTCCATGGCGGCGATGAACGAATCGCACATGGCATCCATGGCCTGCTTGTAAGCAGCAGGGTCGAAGCCGCGGGTGTCTTCCGCGGCGTTCTGGCACAGCCATTCGGTGTTCTTCACGAAGTTGGAAAGCCTGCCCAGGGCCGATTCCGCCTCACCCAAGCGCTCGTCGGAGAAATCAAGCGGGCTGCGGTAGTGGGTCTGCAGCATCAGCATGCGCAGCACACGCGCGTCGGTGGTTTTCAGGATGTCGCGCAAAAGCAGGAAGTTGCCCAACGACTTCGACATCTTCTCGTGGTTGATCTGCAGCATGCCACCGTGGATCCAGTAGTTGGCGAAGGTGCAGCCGCACGCAGCCTCGGACTGGGCGCGTTCGTTCTCGTGATGCGGGAAGGCCAGATCGGCACCGCCGCCATGGATGTCGAACGGCAGGCCCAGGTACTTCTCCGACATAGCCGAGCACTCGATGTGCCAACCAGGGCGGCCCTGCCCCCAGGGGCTCTCCCATGAAGGCTCGCCGGGCTTCGCCGCCTTCCAAAGGGCGAAATCCAGCGGGTCGCGCTTGCGGTCTTCCAAGCCCTGGCCGTCGGCGCGCAGCTCGCGGTGGCCGCTTTCCATCTCGTCCACGTTGCGGTTGGAGAGCTGGCCGTACTTATCGTACGAGCGCACAGCGAAGTACACATCGCCCTCGACGGCATAGGCATGGCCTTCCTCGATGAGCTTTTCCACCAGCGCTATCATCTCGTTGATTTCCTGGGTGGCGCGTGGGCGCACGTCCGGGTCCATGACGCCGGCAGCATGCATGTCATCGATGAATGCCTGGGCGTACTCGGCGGCAACCTCGGCAGCGCTGCGGCCTTCCTCGTTGGCCTTCTTGATGATCTTGTCGTCCACATCGGTGATGTTCTGCACGAACTTCACCTCGTACCCGCGCCAGATAAGGTAACGGCGGATGGTGTCGAACGAGATGAAGGTACGTGCGTTGCCGATATGGATGTAGTTGTACACCGTTGGCCCGCACACGTACATGTTCACCTTGCCCTCGTTCACCGGGACGAAGGGGCGCTTTTCGCGTGCCATGGTGTCGTAGATCTTGATCATCGGTTCTCCTTGGAAATGGGAAACGCGCCCATGCGGGCGCGTGGCGTTCAACTGCAAAAGGGGAAGACGGGCATCAACATCGGCTTACCAAGGCCACTGCCTGGGCGGAAATGCCCTCTTCGCGGCCCTCGAAGCCCAAATGCTCGGTGGTGGTAGCCTTCACGCCCAAATTCTCTACCGCTATACCGCAGGCGTTCGCCAGGTTGGCGCGCATCTGATCACGATAAGGGGAAAGCTTCGGCGCCTGCGCCGCAATGACGCAGTCGATATCAACGATCTGAAAGCCCTGTTCCCTTACCAGGTTTGCCACCGCGGCTAAAAGCTTCAGGGAATCGGCGCCCTTGTAGGCCGGGTCGGTATCGGGGAAGAGCTTGCCTATGTCGCCGCCGCGGATGGCACCCAGCAGGGCATCGGCCACCGCATGGGCAAGCACATCGGCATCTGAATGGCCGTCGAGCCCTTGGGTATGGGGAATATCCACCCCACCCAGGATGAGCTTGCGGTTCGGGGCGAAGGCATGCACATCATAGCCAAGGCCCACGCGCATGGCCAAGGCGCCACCCTGGCAAGGCTGGGCAGCAGCGCCGTTCTGCGAAGAGGCCACCCTACTCCCCCTTCTTCTGCATCTGCTCTTCGAACGCCGCGCGCACGGCAGCCGAGATGAGCAGGAAATCCTCGGGAACGGTGAGCTTGATGTTGTCGCGCTTGCCTTCCACCATGATCACGCGGCCACCCAGGCGCTCTATGAGCGAAGAGTCATCGGTGCCCACGAAGCCGTCGGAAAGGGCGGATGCGTGCGCACGGCGGTAGATGCCCGCACGGAAGATCTGCGGCGTTTGCGCATTCCAGAACACGGAACGGTCGGGAGTGCCCACAACCACGCCGTTTTCCACCACCTTCAGCGTGTCGATGGAAGGATGCCCCACCAGGGCACCGTCGCAGTCGATGTTGCCCTTGATGGTGCTGATGGTATGCTCTACCAGCTCGGTGGTTACCAGCGGGCGGGCACCGTCGTGCAGGATGACGAACTCGTATTCCTCGGGCACCAGCTCAAGGCCGGAAAACGCCGATTCCTGACGGATGGACCCGGCAGGCGCCATGACGATGGGCGTGACGAACGGGAACGGGTCGATGGCGCGGGCGCGGTATTCCTCGGTACGCTCTTCTGGGCACACGATGACGATCAGGCCGATGTCGGCCACCGCATCGAACACCTCTGCCGAGCGGGTGAGGATGGGCTTGCCGGCGATTTCGACCAGCTGCTTGCCTCCCTCGCGCCCGAAGCGCTCGCCGCTGCCGCCAGCCAAGATGATGGCCGCAGTTTTGGGCTTCTTGCCAACGACGCCCTCGGGGCGGGGTTCCGCCTTAAGGGCGTCGAAGCTCATATCGTCGAACATCGCCATGGCATGCTCCAAAACGGAGGGGGCGAAGATCGGATCGATCATCTTGTCTGTCATAAAGGGCTCCTGTACGCCACGTGCAGCTTGCTCGAGCCGTCGCACAGGGGCGCACCTCAAGCTCTAGTCGGCCGCTTGGCCTCCTGCAGAGGAACCGCCGCCACGCGAAGACAAGCCCGCATGGCCCAGATCGTAGCCTGCAAGAAGCAATTCAGCCTCGGCAGCTATGGTATCACGCTTGCGCGGCGCGGGGATAGAGCCGGTGCCGGGCGTGAAGGCAAGCTCGCCGTCCTTGACGTCCACGTCGATGACCGAGCCGCTGGTCCACTTGCCTTCCAGCAGCTGCTCGGAAAGCGGATCCTCGATAAGGCGCTGGATGGCACGGCGAAGCGGGCGGGCGCCGTAGGAAAGGTCGGTGCCTTCCTTGGCAACGAAACGGCTAGCCTCAGGCGTGAGGTTGATGGTCATGTTCTGCTCGATCAGGCGCTCGCGCAGGTCGGCCACCATAAGGTCGACGATCTTGACGATCTCTTCCTCGGTGAGCGACTTGAACACGATGATCTCGTCGATGCGGTTCAGGAACTCGGGGCGGAAGAGCTTCTTCACCTCGCCCATCACGCGCTGCTTCATTTCCTTGTCGTCCAAGCCGCCCTTGTCGTTGCCGGTGAAGCCCAAGGGCGCGCTTACCGTGATCTCGCGTGCGCCGACATTCGAGGTCATGATGATGACCGTGTTGCGAAAGTCGACCACACGGCCCTGCGAATCGGTAAGCCGGCCTTCCTCCAGGATCTGCAGCAGGATGTTGAACACATCGGGATGCGCCTTCTCGATCTCGTCGAAGAGCACCACCGAATACGGGCGCTGGCGAACGGCCGTGGTAAGCTGGCCGCCCTCGTCGTAGCCCACGTAGCCCGGAGGCGAGCCCACCAAACGGCTCACACTGTGCTTTTCCATGTACTCGGACATGTCGAAGCTGATAAGGGCATCTTCGGAATTGAACAGGAACTCCGCCAGCGATTTGGAGAGCTCGGTCTTGCCTACGCCCGAAGGGCCCAGGAAGATGAACGAGCCTGCGGGGCGCTTGGGGTCCTTCAGGCCCGAGCGCGAACGGCGGATGGCCTTGGAAAGCGCGGTTACCGCCTCATCCTGGCCGATGACGCGCTCGTGCAGCACCGATTCCATGCGCAGCAGCTTCTCGGTTTCGGCCTCGGTAAGGTTGGAAACGGGCACGCCGGTGGTCATGGAAACCACATCGGCCACGTCTTCCACCTCTACCTCGCTCACCGTCTTGCTGGTTTCCGTCTCCCAGTTCTTCTGGGCGGTTTCACGCTTGGCCTCGAGCTCCACCTCCTCAGCATGCAGGGAATCGGCACGCTTGAAGTCCTGGGCGGAAATAGCCTGGTCCTTCTGGGTGCGCACTCGGCGCAGATCGTTGTCGATGACCTGGATTTCCTCTGGCAGCACCATGTTGCGGATGCGCATGCGCGCGCCCGCCTCGTCCAATACGTCGATAGCCTTGTCGGGCAGGAAGCGGTCTTGGATGTAGCGGTCGGAGAGGTTCACCGCTGCCTGGAGGGCGTCGTCGCTGAAGTGCACGTGATGGTGCTCTTCGTAGCGGTCGCGCAGGCCTTCCAGGATTCGCATCGCCTGCTCAACGTTAGGTTCCTTCACCAGCACCGTTTGGAAGCGGCGTTCGAATGCGGAGTCCTTTTCCAGATGCTTGCGGTACTCGTCGAGCGTGGTGGCGCCGATGATCTGTATCTCGCCGCGGGAAAGGGGCGGCTTCAAGATGGCAGCGGCGTCTATGGAGCCCTCGGCAGCACCGGCGCCGATAAGGGTGTGCAGCTCGTCGATGAACAGGATGATATCGCCCGCCTGCTGAACCTCCTTGATGCACTTCTTCAAGCGCTCCTCGAATTCACCGCGGTACTTCGAACCTGCCACCAGCGCGGAAACGTCCAGCGTGACGATGCGGATGTTGCGCAGCAGGTCGGGAACCTGGTTGGCCACGATAAGCTGTGCCAATCCCTCGGCGATGGCGGTCTTGCCCACGCCGGGCTCGCCGATGAGCAGCGGGTTGTTCTTCTGGCGGCGCGAGAGGATCTGCATCACGCGCTCTATTTCGCCTGCGCGCCCGATTACCGGGTCGAGTTTGCCCTCGCTGGCCTTCTTGGTAAGGTCGGTGCCGAACTCAGCGAGCATGCTGTCGGAGGAACCGGTGGTAGGGTCGAAGCTGACGCCGGCAAGAACCGGGGAACGGCCCACCAGGTCGTTCAGGGCGCTGCGGATGGCATCGCCTTCCACGCCCATGCCCTTCAGGATGTCGATGGCCGTGCCCTCGCCTTCACGCACGATGCCCAGCAGCAAATGCTCGGTGGATATAT
>CAVDDI010000011.1:0-18289 GCA_963607675.1 bacterium
CTCTGACAGAATGCCTTGTCAGAGGCTTTTATCGTATGCACTGCTCCAGGGGCCTTCGCAGCGTCAAGTTGATACGGCGTTCGTAGAACGCCGCATCCCTAAAGCATGGAAACCTGGTCTACCACCTTACGCGCCGCATCGCGAACGGTAAGGCCGTTGATGTCGATGGTGACATCGGCGTACTTCTCGTACAAGGGAAGTCGCTCTTCGTACAGGTCGGACAGGCTCATGCCCATGCCGTTCTTCATAACCACGCCGCGCTCGTGCAGGCCGCCCAAGCGGCTCTCGAGCTCTTCGTAGGAAACCTTCAAGTACACCACCGTGCCGATTTCGGCCAGATGCTTCATGGCCTCATCGGAGTACACGGCAGAACCACCGGTTGCGATGATGGCATGGCTTGCGGAAAGCGTGCACAGAACCTCGTTCTCCACCTCGATGAAGCCGTCGGGGCCGCAGGCATCGATGATCTTCTGCAGGGTTTTGTCCAGCTTGCTCTGGATAAGCAAGTCGGCATCGATGAATTCATAGCCAAGGATCTTCGCCAGAACAACTCCCAAGGTAGACTTGCCGGCGCCCGGCATGCCGATAAGGATGATGTTCTCCATGGTGTTAGTCATGAGGCTGTTCCTCTTTCCATTTGTCGCGTCCTGCAGAGACTATAGCACGTTTGGCCTCGAACCTTGGAGCCACCACCTCGTTCACCAGAATGGCCGCAAAGATGAGCGTGAACCCAGCCAACAGCTGCACGGTAAGAACCTCGCCGTACAGCAAGACGGAGAACAGCACGCCGAACACCGATTCCAGGCTCAGGAACAACGAGGCCTGTGCAGGCGGGATATAGGCCAGCGCCACGTTCTGTATGCCGAAGGCGATAACCGACGCGAACACGATCAGGAACGCCATCTGGGCAACCACCGTCAAACTCACTGCCGAGATCGGCGGCAAAACCTCGAATACACCGCCGATGGCCATACCGAACAGCCCCTCGAACAGGAACTGGAACACCGTGAGCACCAACACATCGTTCCCGTTGGAAAGGCGCGACACCAATGTGATATGGATGGCGAACAGCAGCGCGCACAAGAGGGTCATCCCCTCGCCGAACCCCAAGCTGAACCCTGCAGCCGAGCCGTTCGACGACACCAGCCATATACCCCCCACTGCGATAACGGCCGCCAGCACATTGAAGGCCAGCGGACGTTTGCGCGCTATGGCCCACCAGGCGAATGGGACGATAACGCAGTATGTGGCGGTAAGGAACGCATTGATCCCCGGAGTGGTGTGCTGCAGGCCGATGGTCTGGGTAAGGAATGCCGTGAAGTCGAAGAAAGCCAACAGGGCGCCATATCCAACGATCTTCAGGGAAAGATGCCTGCGCACGCGCTTCCAAAGCGCCACAGACAGGATCAGCCCTGCAACGAAGAAGCGGATACCCAGCAACCACGCAGGCGGCAGGCAGTTCACCACGTCCTTCATGATCACGAAGCTCAGGCCCCAAATGGCCGTCGCAAACACTATGAGCAGTTTGTAGACCCAAGCAGGAACAGCCGCAAGCGACAAGGGCATCAGCGGGCACCCCCGCCGCCGCCGAAGCCGCCGCCTCCGCCCATAGAGAACCCGCCGCCGAAGCCGCCGCCGCTTGAGGAATCGCCCGAAAGCGCCGATTCAACTGCCTGCAGGGATTCGGAGACGGAAGATTCCAGCATCGAGCCGAAGTCGGGCATCTCGGCATATGCCCCGTAGCCATATGGGCTGTACCATACCCACCACGGCACATAGGCGGTATCGGCGGCTAGGCCCGAATCCACATCGAACATCTCTGGCACGGCACGGCGCAACTCTTCGATAGCCTCTTTGGCCACGCCGAACAGGTAGGCGTACACCATGAACTCACCCCACACCTTCACGTCGGCAGCAGGCCGTTCATTCAAGGACGAGAACTCAGTGAGCCACTTCTTCAGTGCCATGCAGCGAGCGTAAACATCCGCGCCCTTTTGGGTTCTGCGCTCCATGAACCGCGACACCACCATAAGGGCAATGCTGGTAACGATGCAGGGAACCAGCACCAAAAGGTTGTCGAACCAAACCCCAACACCGATGCCGGCAACCAGCAGCACCGCAGCAACGGCAGCCATACGGCTGCGCTTCGCCTTCGAATAGCTCTCGAAGTATTCTGCTGTTATCACGTGCGAGGTAACCAGCCCCTGCCAATCGGCCATAGCCGAGCTGAACCGCTGTGGGTTGTCCTTGGCGAAGCTCTTTATGCTGGCAAGCCACAAAGAAGGCTCTCCGCCTGCAACGGTATCGAACAGGAAGCTCATTGCCTTGCGGTCCAACTCGCTGTTCAGCGACAGCTCCACCTCGGGTACGCGCGTGAGGTAGTAGTCGTCAACCCGCTTCTTGCTGCCAAGCAAGCCACCCTTCTCGTATGACCCTCGGTTGATGAGCAGCGCCCCCGCATTCGCCAAGTGCATGATGGTAGCGCTGAAATCGGTGGAGCTCTCCTTGTCAAAACGGCACAGGCGGCCGATCACGGCCGGATGTTGGCCCTTTTCGGGCACATCGCGCCAATACTCGTCCTTGAATGCAGGCTCAAGCTCCTTTCCGTAGCGGATGAAGGAACGGATGCCCCAAGCAAGCAGGGCAATGCACGCAACGATCGCGAAAACCAAGACGCCCAACTGCTGGGCACGCTCAGCATTGGCGCGATCGGCCCAGGTCTGTTCCTCGGAAAGAACGTTGTCCAACCGCGAAGTTGACTCATGGGCGTTGTCGGCCGAAGGGCTCACCGCTGAAAGCCACTGCGTGGGAAACACCACGCGGGCTTCTGCGTAGGTACCTGCTTTGACCGACGGAACCTTATAGGTAACCGTGCCGTCGCCGTTGATGGCAACCGAAGCATCTAATGAGCCATGGCCCCATGCACGCACATTGCTCCCGGCAACCACGTCCTGTCCAGCAGCTACGGGCAACTTGAGCGTCATTGAAACGTTTTCGGAAGTTTCCGCCCAGCCGCTGCCCACGAACTGCCAGTACACTTCGCCCACGTCCGAATAGGCTTGTGCTGCTTTCTGCACCGTGTAGTCAAGCTGAACCACGATGCGCGAATCAGTTTCGTCGAAGAAGACATAGACGGTGTCTTTAGGCTCATCGAAAGAATACGAGATGTTGCCTGGCCCGCCCTCAGAGCGCCACTTAACCTGGAAGGGCGTGCTGGAAAGGGGGCTCAGGTCGGATTGCGCATAATCGCCGTCGGAATCGGTTTGAGCCATGCTCACGCTGTTGATCTTCAAGTCGGCACCGCTGGGCAGGTTGTTGAATTCCCACCACACCGCCGTGTAAGACCCATCGAACTCGAACTGCCGTTGCTCTACAACGTGCAAATCGCCGTTTTGCTGAACTTCCGCATTGATGGTAGTTTGCGGCATGGAAAAAGATTTTGCGTAGGCCTGGTTGGGCAAGGCCATAAGCAGAAGAGTGAATACGGCAACAGTCAGAGCAACCGCAAAGGCAGAGAGGTTGAGCTTGCAACAGAATACCCCGCGCGAGCTGCTGGCGACTTCTGCAATAGTGGTTCCTGCCGTGTTTTCGAGCTTTGGATGGTTTTGCACTGCTCTTCTCCTTGCAAGTTGAGGGTGGGCAGGGTATCATATCAATTCGCATATACGGAGAGCTGACCGAGAGGCCGAAGGTGCTCGCCTGCTAAGCGAGTATACGCCAAAAGCGTATCTGGGGTTCGAATCCCCAGCTCTCCGCCACCTAACTTTTAAGCCCGTTCTACGAACGGGCTTTTTTCATGCGAAGCGCAATGACGCTGCGCGAGGCCCTGACGGCACATCTGGCCTTCAATCGGTCGGCGCGGCCGAAAGGCCAGCGCCTTCCTCTTTCAGGTCAGCTGCACTCGTCAGGATCTCGCTCGCTGATTCACTACGCCAACCTAGGACTCTGGTTACCTCAACAACCAAAATCCTTATTCGCGACGGACAATTTCAAAACTGTCCTGCACGGCAGAAACGACCATAGATACGAAAAGAGCCCGCCGAAGCGGGCTCTTTGGGTTCTGATACGGATCAGGAAACAGAACTTAAAGGTAATCGTGGATGATCCTTATACGTACTGGTCTTCCTTTTCCTTCGCAGCAAGCTGAACCTTACACCAGCGCAGCTTACGCGTCAGAAGCGAGCGGGAGATGATGCTTTCCTCTGGGAGGTTAGCCAACTTCTCCTCGATCTCGGGGATAGCCTTGTTGAGCTTTTCAACGTTGATGCGCTTGATCTGGCGCGTCTTGTCGCAAGTTACGATGACGCGGTCCTTCAGCACCTGGACATAACCACCCATGATGGCAGCGGAAAGAGTTTCGCCACCCTCCTGCTGGGTGCGAGCCCAGATGACACCGTCGCGAAGGGCACATACAAAGGGCTCATGGTTTTCCATAATGCCCAATTCGCCTTCCGTACCCGGCACCATGACGTTATAAAGCTCGCCAGAGAAGAGAACTTTGTCCTTTGCTACAACGTCACACCTGATCACCGACATGGCTTACTCCTCTGCCTGAAGCTTCTCGTAGGCCTCGTAAACAGCCTCGATGGAGCCGGTGGAGCGGAAGCAAACCTCGGGGATGTGGTCGCAGTTGCCCTTGAGGATCTCGTCGAAGGAACGAACGGTGTCCTCCATCTTGACGTACACGCCGTCAAGACCGGTGAACTGCTTGGCTACATGGAAGTTCTGGCCAAGGAACTGCTGCACCTTACGGGCGCGGTTAACGATGACCTTCTGGTCTTCCGTAAGCTCGTCCATACCCAGAATTGCGATGATGTCCTGGAGGTCCTTGTAGTTCTGCAGGATCTCCTGAACGCCAACGGCAACGCGGTAGTGGTCTTCGCCAACAACCTCGGGGTCGAGTGCGCGGGAGCTGGACTCCAGCGGGTCAACCGCGGGGTAGATGCCCATCTCGGCGATGGAACGGTTAAGAACCGTTTTAGCGTCGAGGTGGGTGAACGTCGTGGCCGGCGCGGGGTCGGTCAAGTCGTCGGCGGGAACGTATACAGCCTGCACAGAGGTGATGGAACCGGTCTTCGTGGAGGTAATGCGCTCCTGAAGGTCGCCCATCTCGGTTGCCAGCGTAGGCTGGTAGCCAACTGCGGAAGGCATACGGCCCAGAAGTGCGGAAACCTCGGAACCTGCCTGAGTGAAGCGGAAGATGTTGTCGATGAATAGCAGAACGTCCTGACCCTGGTCACGGAAGTACTCTGCCTCGGTCAGGCCGCACAGGCCGACGCGAAGACGAGCTCCCGGAGGCTCATTCATCTGGCCGTAAACCAAGCAGGTCTTGTTGATAACGCCTGCATCGGTCATTTCCAGGAAGAGGTCGGTACCCTCACGGGTACGCTCGCCAACGCCGGTGAACACGGACGTGCCACCATGCTCCTGAGCCAGGTTGTTGATGAGCTCCTGGATGATAACGGTCTTGCCAACGCCTGCGCCGCCGAACAGACCGGTCTTGCCACCCTTGATGAAGGGCTGGATAAGGTCGATGACCTTGATGCCGGTTTCGAAGACCTCGGTCTTGTTGATGAGCTCTTCGTAAGCGGGTGCGGGACGGTGGATGGGTGCCCACTGCTTGACGTCGGGCATGGGCTTGCCATCAACGGGCTCGCCCATAACGTTCCAGATGCGACCGAGGGTCTCAGGACCTACGGGCATCTTCATGGCTGCACCAGTGTCCTGGACAGGAAGGCCGCGAACCAGGCCGTCGGTAGACGACATGGCAACGGAGCGAACCAAGTCACCAGGGAGGTGCATCTGAACCTCGAGGACGACATCGAGATCGCCCGCGGGGGTGGTAGCTTTCACGGTCAGAGCGTTGTAGATCGCCGGCATATGATCCGGTGCGAACTCAACGTCGACAACAGGGCCGACAACACGGACGATGTGTCCGATGGAGCCCTGCTCGGCCGCAGAAGCATTATTGGTTTCTTCAGCCATTTAGTCCTCCAAAGCTGCGGCGCCACCGACGATCTCGTTGATCTCGGTAGTGATGGCGCCTTGACGTACACGGTTGTAGACACGGTTGAGGGTTTCAATCATGTCGTTGGCATTGTCCGTCGCGTTCTTCATAGCGTTGCGACGAGCAGCCTGCTCGGCTGCTGCCGAGTCGATGAGCATGTAGAAGTAATGACCCGCCACATACTCGGGAAGAAAGCGATCCAGAACCTCGGTCTCGTTGGGCTCGTACTCGATGGCTCCGGGGATGTCCAGGTCATCGGGCGTTGCCTCAGTGATACCGCCGCCCTTGCTGAAGACCTCGCCCTTGGGAAGGAAGGCCTTCGGGTTCACGGGCAGAAGCGGCTGCTGGATCAGAACCTGCTCACCAGCGTTCTTCGCATGGTTGTAAAGCACAACCACTTCGTCGATGTCGCCGTTGAGGTAATGCTCGATCGAATAATCGGCCAGGGCATTGGACTCCTCAACACGCGGGTCGGCAGACAGGTCACGGAAAGCCAGAACGGTATCGATCTTGCGGTACTTGAAGTAGCTGATGGCCTTCTTGCCGCAAGCAGCAACGATAACTTCCTGACCCTTTTCCTTACGTTCCTTCATGATCTTCTCAGCACGACGGAGCACGCTGGAGTTGAAGCCGCCAGCAAGACCACGGTCGGATGCGATGACGACGAGAAGGAGCTTCTTCACCTCGTCATGCGGAGTGGTCAGCGGAACATGGGTACCGCCCATGCGCGCGATGTTGGCGAGCATCTCCTTAACGGCCTCACCATACGGCGTTGCTGCCTCGACACGCTGGGTGCTGTGTCGGATCTTGGCAGCAGCAACCATCTGCATGGTGTGCGTGATCTGCTTCGTCGACTCGACGGATTTGATTCGCCTTTCGATATCGTGAAGGTTCGGCATACTTACCTACCTTACGCGATGAACTGGAGCTTGAACTGCTCGATGAGCGTGCTCAGCTCGGATTCGACATCGTCGGTGAACTTCTTTGCGTCTGCGAGCTTGTCCATTACGCCGTTGCCGGAATGATGCAGGTAGTCGAGCATCTCGCCGCGGAAGCGAACAACACTCTTAGCCGGAACATCATCCAGGTAGCCATGGGCGCCGGCCCAGATGGCGGTAGCCATGTCCTCGACGGACATAGGAGCGTAACGACCTTGCTTCAGGATCTCGGTCATGACGGCGCCACGGGTAAGCTGCTGCTGGGTTGCCTTGTCCAGATCGGAACCGAACTGGGTGAAGGCGGCGAGCTCGCGGTAGGCTGCCAGGTCGAGGCGGAGCGTACCGGCGACAGACTTCATGGACTTCACCTGAGCGGAGCCGCCAACGCGGGATACGGAGATACCAACGTTGACTGCAGGGCGCTGACCCTGATAGAAGAGGTCGGTGGTGAGGTAGATCTGACCGTCGGTGATGGAGATGACGTTGGTAGGAATGAACGCGCCAACGTCGCCAGCCTGGGTCTCGATGATGGGCAGAGCCGTCATGGAACCTGCGCCGTTCTCATCGGAGAGCTTACATGCGCGCTCCAGCAAGCGGGAATGCAGGTAGAAGATATCGCCAGGGTAAGCCTCGCGTCCGGGAGGACGATGCAGGGTCAGGGACATCTGACGGTAAGCAACGGCCTGCTTGGACAGGTCGTCGTAGACAGCAAGGACGTGACCGCCGGGGTTCTCGGCGTTGGCGGGCTTGCCATCTTCGCCGTTGAACATGAAGTACTCGCCCATTGCAGCGCCGACCATGGGAGCCATGTACTGCAGCGGAGCAGGATCGGAAGCCGTAGCGGCAACAACGATCGTGTAGTCCATAGCGCCGAAACGCTCAAGGGTTTCCACGATGCCGGAAACGGTAGAAGCCTTCTGGCCGATTGCGACGTAGACGCAGACCATGCCCTTGCCCTTTTGGTTGATGATGGCATCAACGGCAATAGAGGTCTTACCGGTCTGGCGGTCGCCGATGATCAGCTCGCGCTGACCACGGCCGATCGGGATCATCGAGTCGATAGCGAGGATACCGGTCTGCATAGGCTCCTCGACGGGCTGACGCTCGTGAACGCCAGGTGCCTTGAACTCAACGGGGCGGAACGCATCCGTCTCGATGGGGCCCTTGCCGTCGATAGGCTCGCCGAGCACGTTAACAACGCGACCGAGCATTGCCTTGCCAACAGGTACTTCCAGAATCTTGCCAGTGGTACGTACCTGGTCGTTCTCCTTGATTGCAGTGATGTCACCAAGGAGTACGGCGCCGACTTCCTCTTCCTCGAGGTTCTGAACCAAGCCGGAAACGATACGTCCGTCGGAAGCGATGAACTCAAGGAGCTCACCGGACATCGCACCCTTAAGGCCGTCGATACGGGCAATACCGTCGCCGATCTGCACAACCGTGCCGGTCTCGCGAGACTCAACGGACGTGTTGATGGCATCGAGCTGCTTGCGCAGTGCCGCGTCGATAGACTGTGCGGTGATTTCAGTCACTAGCATTCACCTCCATCTTTCTTCTTGAGAGCGATACGGGCCTTGTCGAATTGGGAGCGTACGCTCGCATCGACGTATCGGCTGCCGCAGCTCATGATAATGCCGCCCTGGATGGCAGGGTCGATGTGCTCTACGAGCACGCATTCACGACCCAAGTCGGAAACGGCCTTTTCGGTAATTACGGTTCGCAGGTTGTCATCAAGTTCAACAACCGTCGTCACATCAACAACGTTGAAGTTAAGCTTTTCCGCGATCTGCTCTTCATAGCGAGAAACTACGCGACGGAACAGGTTCGCGTCGCAGCGGGAAGCCATAACCTCAAGAAGCTCAACGACCACCGGGTGATAGCCTTCGAATACGTTGCCGACAAGCGCGGTGCGCTGTTCGGCCGTGTAAGCCTCGTTGTCCAACGAGAGACGTAGATCGATATTGGTTGCCATGTACCCGAGGATCTGGCGCATCTGGTTGCGAACCTCGACGACAGCGTCACGACCGCCGGTGGCATTGGCGCCATCGATGGCGGCGTTGGCGTAGGCTGCAATCGTTTCATTGATGACAAGACGATTAGCCATTTAGACTACCTGCCTCTTTCACGTAGCGCTCGATGAGCTTGCGATGCTCGTCGTCGCTGAAATCCTCGCCAATAAGACGAGATGCAACTGCGATAGAAGTATCGGCCATGGAAGCCTGCAGCTCCTTGATGGCGTTTTCCTTCTCCTGCTCGATGGCCGCGCGGGCCTTGTCGATGATCGCATCCGCCTCTGCCTGGGCCTTAGCGGTGATCTCCTTCTCAAGAGCGTCACCGGAAAGCTTAGCGTTGTTGAGGATCTGCTGAGCCTGGGTCTTTGCGCCCTCAAGCTGCTCACGGTACTCAGCCAGCAGTCGTTCGCTTTCCTGTCGTGCCTCCTCGGACTTCTCCAAGGAGCTCTTAATGGTTTCCTCACGCTTGTTCAGCATGCCCTCGAACAAAGGCCAGCCGAACTTGGCAAGGACGATCCACAAGATGATGAAGGCGACGAGCATGGGAAGGAATTCTTCCATCTGAGGAAGAATCGCGCTGATGCCAGCGCTCTCGTCAGCGAACGCGCAAACCGGGAATGCCGCAGATGCAGCTGCAAAGGCGATCATGCCACTTGCACAGTTACGTACGTGTGCGTTCAATTCGCGTGCCTCCTTCTCTTCTTTCGGTTTCTTCGTTAGTTACTTGTTTTCGCGAAGTTCTAACCGATGAAGAAAAGAACCAGGCCGAGCAGTGCAAGTGCCTCAGACATTGCAGCACCGATGAAGAAGTAGCCCATGAGCTGACCCTTCATCTCAGGCTGACGAGCAGCAGACACGCACAGGCCGTAGGTAGCAACGCCGATACCGATGCCAGGGCCGATTGCTGCGAGGCCATAGCCAACGACCTTCAACGCAGCGATTGCGAGAGTGAGTTCCACGATTACCTCCTTTAGTTGGACAAGGGCCTTTCCCTCGTCCTAGTTACTAAGTTCAGCTGAAGTTTTCCGTACCAGCTGTAGTACCAAGATGTTTCGGCGGCTTTTCGACCGCCAGCGCAATAAGCGCGGTTCCGATTCCTTCTTAACCCTGCATCAGTGAGGATGGATGGCCATGCCGATGTAAGAGGAAGAAAGGATGGTGAACACGTATGCCTGCAAGAAAGCAACCAGCGTTTCAAGCGCATACATGAAGAACAGCAGGAAGAACCATGCGATGGCGGGCAGGCCTGCAACGATGTCCATCTGGAAGATGGCGGTCTGCAGGAAGATGGTGGTTGCCAGGGAGAACACGGCAAGAACCATATGGCCGGCCAGCATGTTGCCGTAAAGTCGAACGGCGAGCGTGAGAACGCGGATGACCATGGAGAAGAACTCCAGGAACCAGATCACCGGGGCGATAGGGCCGGGCACGCCAGAGGGGCACAGCGCCTTGAAGTAGTGGAAGAAGCCCAGTTCCTTCAAGCCCCAGAAGTTGAAGTAGATGAACGAGATAACGGCAAGCGCCCACGTGATGGAGATGGTGCCCATTGCCGCCTTCGCGCCAGGGATAAGGCCGATGATGTTGGCGGTGAGGATGAAGAAGAACAGCGTTGCCAGGAAGGGAACGTGCTTCTTGAAGCCTTCGCCGATAACGTCGGCGCCGACGCTTTCGGAAATGAAGTTGTAGCCGTACTCGAAGATGTGCGGGAACTTGTTGTGAGGCACAAGCGTGAGCTTGCGGCCAGCGATAAGAACAAGAGCCGCTACCAGGACGAGCGCAATTGCCATGTACAGAACGTACTGGGACACATGCCAACCCGCGATGGAAAAGACCGTTGCCGAGTCGAACTGCGACGAGAGATGCTGCGCCTCCTCGACGAACTGCGAAAGTGCTTCACCCATCTAGATTCCTTACCTTTCCGATACTTACTTGGTCTTGCGCTTAGCAAGGACGTTTTTGTAAACGACATATGCAGACGTGGACACGATAAGGGCCACGATTTCAGCCACACCGAAGGGAAGGACGACTTCGCGGTAGCAAACCGCGCAGACGATGAGGGCAACGGCCACGATGATGAGCGAGACGAACGTTCCCGCCAGACCATAGAGCCCTGTACCCATTGCCGAAAGAGACGCCGAACGACGCGACAAACGCAGGGATGCGAACAAGGGGAGGAATCCCACGATCCCAGCCACGATTCCTGCCGCCACGGGTATGAGCATCTTTTCCTTTCTTCCGGATGCGGGCGCTGCTTCGCCCTTTTCGACTCCAAGTAGCATATACGCATGCCCTTGGGGGCGAAGAGAGGTTCCGACAACGTGCATATTAATTGGGCGAGTGGCAATTGCTCACAAACCCAGTTGAACACAATACCGTAGTAACGCGTTCGGGTGAACCTTTAATCGGTTTCCCTGCGGTCAATCTGCGTTATTTGTCCTACATTAAATAATTGTTTCGAACTTCTTAAACACATTTGTTTATTTCAACACCACAAGTGTGGAACACCCGATGGTCATTATTCCTTGTTTTGACCATCAAAGATGCGGATCTTGATGCCGGACTCCTCCAGCAGTTCCATCGCCAAATCGTCGGGGTACGGGTTGCGGTAGATGATCTCGCCGATACCGGCGTTGATAAGCATCTTGGCACACACCACGCAGGGCTGGGTGGTGATGTAGATGCTGCTTCCCTCGATGTCGATGCCATAGCGGGCAGCCTGCAGGATGGCGTTCTGCTCTGCATGGAGGCCACGGCATATCTCGTGGCGCTGGCCCGAGGGCACACCGAGCTTTTCCCGCAGGCAGCCGGTGACGTTGCAGTGGCGCAGGCCGGTGGGAACGCCGTTGTAGCCCGTTGCCAGGATGCGCTTCTTCTTCACGATGATGGCCCCCACCGCACGGCGCAGGCAGGTGGTGCGCGTTGCCACCTCGTCGGCAAGCTTCATGAAGTACTCGTCCCAGCTGGGGCGTTCGTATTCGGCCATCACTTGCTTCCTTTCGTTGTGGGCACCCGGCTCGAGCTGCGCCTTGTTCGGAGCGGGCATCGAAACGGCAGCCCGCTGCTGAACAGTGTATTCCATCGGCGCCCATCACGCCGAGCGCAAAGGCAGCCGAACCGCAAGCGGAGCCATGGAAGCTGAATGAGGACGCAGGCCCAGGAGCTGCTTCGCAGCTTAGGGAATGGGATCTCCCTTAGACGCAAGAAAGCCGCAGGGCTGCTGCGGCTTTCAGCGAATCCTTGCTCGATCAAAAGAACTTGGGTCCGGAATACAAGAACCTGGGCGTGCGAATTCAAAGGTTCGAGCATATGCAAGTAGTGTTGCGCCGAATTCGAAAGCCCGGGTATGCGTATTCAAGGGCCCGGGCATGCGCCAGCAAAACAGCGAGACCCAGCCCGGTGCCTCAGGTTCGTGGGATTCCGCGAGCGTAGCGTACTTCGCCACGTGAGCTCGCGGAATCGCGCGAAGATGAGGTGCCCGGCTGGGTCGCAGCGTCATTGCGTTTCGCGAGAGTCTGCAATGGCCGGTCAGGCCATCGCAATACTAGAGCTCCGGATAAAGCGGATGCTTGTCAATAAGCCCCTGAACCTCTTCGGCGATAGCGCTCAGGCGCTCTTCGTTATCGGCGTTGAACACGGCAGCGGCGATAAGCTGGCCGATGCGCTTGAACTCTTCCGCATCGAAGCCGCGGGTGGTGCCGGCAGCGGTGCCCACGCGAATGCCGCTGGTAACGAAGGGCGAACGGGTCTCGTTCGGGATGGTGTTCTTGTTCACGGTAAGGCCCACGCGCTCAAGCAGCTTCTCGGCTTCCTTGCCGGTGATGTCGGCGGGGGTGAGGTCTACCAGCACCAGATGGTTGTCGGTGCCGCCGGAAACCAGGCGAAGGCCACCTTCCACCATGCCCTCGCCCATGGCGGCGCAGTTGGTTACCACGTTCTGGATATAAGTCTTGAACTCGGGCTTCAGCGCCTCGCCGAAGGCAACGGCCTTGGCGGCGATGATGTGCATCAGCGGGCCACCCTGGGTGCCTGGGAACACGGCGCTGTTGATCTTCTTGGCAAGGGCCTCATCGTTGGTGAGGATGAAGCCGCCGCGCGGGCCGCGGAGGGTCTTATGGCTGGTGGAGGTTACCACGTGCGCATAAGGCACTGGGCTGGGATGCAGGCCTGCGGCAACCAGGCCCGCGATATGGGCCATGTCGATCATCAGGTATGCGCCAACCTTGTCGGCGATCTCGCGCATGCGCTTGAAATCGATGACGCGGGGATAAGCAGATGCGCCGCCCACGATGAGCTTCGGCTTCACCTCGAGGGCGATGCGCTCCATCTCGTCGTAATCGATGAGCTCGGTTTCAGGGTTCACGCCGTAGGGCACGATGTTGTAGTTCTTGCCCGAGAAGTTCACCGGAGAACCATGGGTAAGATGACCGCCATGATCGAGCGAAAGGCCGAGGACGGTATCGCCCAGGTTGATGAGCGCCTGGTAAGCAGCCAGGTTGGCGTTGGCACCGGAATGGGGCTGCACGTTGGCGTACTTGCAATCGAACAGCTTGCATGCGCGCTCGATGGCAAGGTCTTCCACGATGTCGACCTTCTCGCAGCCGCCATAGTAGCGCTTGCCGGAGTAGCCTTCGGCGTACTTGTTGGTGAGCACCGTGCCCATAGCCTGCATAACAGCAGGTGAAGCAATGTTCTCTGATGCGATGAGCTCGATGGTTGAGCGCTGGCGGGAAAGCTCCTGCCCGATTGCGTCTGCTACTTGGGGATCTTCTGCTGCAATATAGTCGATAGACATATGCCGCGCTCCTTTCATATTCGATCCATCGCATTTTACGATGCCCAACAGGGTAGCACACCCCCGAGCCGCGCGGTGCCTTGGCCTTACCGACCCCGCCCTACGGCAAAATCGGCCAACCAACGGCTCCCACCTGCTGAAACGAAAACCGGGCACCGCATTGGCGGCACCCGGCGGAAAAGCAGGCATCTATCGAATTAACGCAGGCGAAACCGAGACGGATCCATACAGGGCACAAGCCTGATGGCGCGAACCGCAAGCGAATGGCGCCGAAACATGGGAGCGCCGCCCGCTGCCACGCCTTTGCGCATCAACAAGCGCCAAGGCCCGAATAGCTCGAGCCTGCCGCCCCTTAGTCGAGCGCGTTGATCTTCTGCACGCGGCCAGCGTGGCGACCACCGGAGAACTCGGTGGTCAGGAACGCATCGAGGATGCGCTCGTTGTCTTCCAGGGAAACGAAGCGGCCGGACAAGGTGATGACGTTGGCATCGTTGTGCTCGCGGCACAGCACGGCGAAATCACGGCGAACCACGTTGGCGGCGCGAATGCCCTCGAGCTTGCCCGCCGCCATGGCCATGCCGATACCCGTTCCGCACACCAAAACGCCTCGTTCGGCTTCGCCCGTCTGCACGTCCTTGCCTACCAAAACCGCGAAATCAGGGTAATCGACGCGTGCATCGCTTTCGGGGCCGCGATCCAGCACCTCGTGCCCTTCGCGCCTCAAATACGCAACCAGGTCCTGCTTCTGCTCGAATCCGGCATGGTCCGATGCGATAGAGATCTTCATGGCGCCTCTCCCTTTCCCGTTTGCGCTCCCAACCGACGGGGCACGGCGGCGCCCCGTTAGAACTCGAGCTGATTGTACTCGATGAACGTTTCAGGGAAAGGGCGAAGAGGAAACGAAACAAAGCCGTATCAGTAAGCGGCCGCCTACGAGGAGCGGGTGCGATCGACGCATTCGTGCCATTTAGCCATCATGGCGGCACGGGTTTCGGCATCGAGCTTCGGCTGGAACGAGCGGTCGATGGCCCGCAGCGCGCGAAGCTCTTCCTCGTTCGCCCAGAAACCCGAGGAGAGACCGGCCAGATAGGCAGCGCCAAGGGCCGTGCTCTCCACACATTCCGGCCGATCTATGGCGGCATCGATCACATCGGCGCAGCACTGCAGCATGAAATCGTTCCTGCAAGCGCCCCCATCGACGGCAAGGGCAGACACCCTGATCCCCGAATCGCGGGCCATGCCCTCAAGGATGTCCTGCACCTGGAACGCCTGCGCTTCCAAGCATGCCCGCACCAGATGGGCCCGCGTGGCGCCACGGGTAAGCCCGAAGATGGCGCCGCGCGCCTGAGCATCCCAGTACGGGGCACCCAGGCCCGTGAATGCAGGGACCACCACCACGCCAGCCGAATCGGGCACGCTCTGCGCCAAGGCGTCGGTTTCCGCCGGGTCGGAGATGATGCCCAACCCGTCTTCAAGCCACTGGATAAGGGCGCCCGCCATGAACACGCTGCCCTCAAGCGCATACTCCAGCCCCTGATGGCCCGGGGCAGAGGCAGCCACGGTGGAAACCAGGCCATGGTTCGAGCTGCAGGCGCGCCCACCCGTGTGCATGAGCAGGAAGCAGCCCGTACCGAACGTCGCCTTCGCCTGACCCGGCTCGAAGCAGCACTGGGCGAACAGGGCCGATTGCTGATCGCCCGCAACGCCGCAGATAGGAATGGTGCCGGCGATGACCGGATGGTCCATGAGCCCGAATGACCCGGAGGAGGGACGCACCTCGGGCAGCATGGCCATGGGCACGTCGAACAGCTCGCACAGCCAAGGGTCCCACGCTCCCTCATGGATGTTGAAGAGCATGGTGCGGCTGGCGTTGGTGGGGTCGGTGGCATGCACCTTCCCCCTGGTCAGGTTCCACACCAGCCACGAGTCAACCGTGCCGAACGCCAGTTCCCCAGCTTCGGCGCGCGCCCAGGCCCCGGGAACGCGGTCCAACATCCAGGCTATCTTGCTGGCGGAATAGTAGGCATCGGGGATAAGGCCGGTGCGGCGCGTTACCTCATGCGCCGTGAATGCATCTGCGCAGCGTGCTTCCACGATCTCGGTGGTGCGGCGGCACTGCCAAACAATGGCGTTGTATATGGGCTCGCCGGTGGCGCGGTCCCACACCACGGTGGTCTCGCGCTGGTTGGTGATGCCCACCGCCTCTACTTGATCGGCGGAAACGCCTGTGGAAACCAGCAGTTCGGCCAGCACCTTCAACTGGCTGGAGAGTATGTCCTTGGGCGAATGCTCGACCCAGCCGGGCTTGGGGAACAGTTGGGGGAACGGGCTCTGTGCCATGCCGCAGATGCGCCCCTCACGGTTCACCAGCACCGCGCGAGAGGAAGTGGTTCCCTGGTCGAGCGCGATGACGTAGCCGCCCATTCCTACTCCCCTTCCCCGGGGTCGGCGTCCACGCCGTATATCCGCTCCATCTGGGCCTTCGACCGCGCAACTTCGCCCAACACCATGCGCTCGGTGAACCATTCCTCCACATCTGCGTACACCAACGAGCGCTGGGGCTCGTTGAGTATCTCGTGGCGCATGTGCGGGTAGATGACGACCTGAACGTCTTCGACCCCTTGGCTTCGGTACAGGTCGGCCGCTGCCTGCACCCCCTTGCCGCACGACCCCACCGGGTCTTCGGCGCCGGCGATGAACAGCAGAGGAAGCGAATCGGGCACGGCGGCCGCGCTCTTCCTGGACGCCGTTTCCTGGGTGAGATCGGTAAGGGTGGCGTACCCGCCCACAGAGAACATCTGGCCGGAAAGGGGGTCCGCCTCGTAGGCATCCACCACGGCCGGGTCGGTCGATATCCAGTCGTTGGGGGTTCGCGCGTCCTTGATAGAGGAAGAGAACGCCCCCACTACCAGGGAATCCACGGTTTTTGAGCGATACCCTTCACCGCAAAAGGCCCCGATAAGGCGCGAAAGGGTGCGCCCCGCCAGGGAAACAGCGCGCGGCTGGTTGCCCGTGCCGCACAGGACAACCCCGGCAAGCCCCTCGGGGCTGCGTGCCATGCTGGCACGCGCCACGAAGCTCCCCATGGAATGGCCGAACAGGAACAGGGGCAACGAGCCATCTTCCTGCACGAAGGAAAGCGCTGCCTTGCGCACGCGCAGCACGTCTTCCAAAAGGACGTCCTTGCCCTTGCGAAGGGGTAGATGGCCCAGATCGTCGGAAGATCCGACGCTTTTGCCATGACCAACATGATCATGCCCGAACACGACGTAGCCGAGCCCCGCCAGGAAGCGCGCGAAGGAATCGTAGCGCTCGATGTGCTCGGCCATGCCATGCACAAGCTGCACCACGCCGCGCCTGCTGTATACCGGGTCGGGCAGCCACAGCAGCACGCGCAGCCAGGACTTCCCATCGGAGGAAAGCGTCGAGCTCTCTTGCCGGAGAGGGTAAACGGTGCGTTCCATTGCCCGCCCCTAAGAAAGCGCGCGGATATCGGAGATGGTGATGGCGCCTTCCCTCACGAGTACTGGATGATCTCCCGAAGAGCAGTCGACGATGGTCGAGGCGATGCCGCTCTTCTCTTCCTCATCGGAAACGGCGGCGCCGACCGCGGCGAAGATGGAAGGGTCTATCTCGTCGAAGGCGATGGTGTTCTTCTGCCCCGAGAGGTTTGCCGAAGTGGTGGCGATGGGGCAACCCAATTGGGCGATGAGGCCGTGCGCGGTGGGGTTGGCCGGCATGCGCAGGCCGATGGTGCCCTCTTCCGAGCGGAACGCATCGGGCACGCGATCGCTTGCCTTCACGATGATGGTGAGCGGCCCGGGCCAGAACGTACGCGCCAGGGCGAAGGCGAAGTCGGGAACCACCTTTCCGTACACCGAAAGGTCGTCCACGCTGCCAACCAACCAGGCAATGGGCTTGGAGCGGTCGCGGTGCTTTATGGCGAAAAGCTGCTCTGGGCTAGGCGCATGCATGACGGAAACGCCCAGGCCGAACAGGGTGTCGGTGGGGAAAACAACAGGCTGGCCGTGTTTGAGCGCAGCCAGCGCCTCTGAAGAGGTTTGCGGGATCTGAGACATATGCATCAGCTTTCGTGTTTAGGGTGCGTTGACCGCGCCGCCCTCACGGCGCGCGGTGCCAGGCAGAGTCACAGGAGCTTCATGATACCGCGCCTTGCCATCGGGAAAGGGCGGAAACGCCATTTGAAACGGCGATCAACCTATTCGTTACCTTCAAAGGCCGGAAGGCGACGGGCGATACCGCTCGGCAACTTTCTGGGCAACGCGCAGGCCGTCGCAGGCCGCCGACATGATGCCGCCGGCGAACCCCGGGCCCTCGCCACAGGGGAACACCCCGTTGCCCTCGGCTTCCTCCCACTCGCCAGAAGCAGAGCCGAACCGAGCCTGCAGGTCCTTCCCGCGGCAGATGCGCACCGGTGACGAACTGCGCGTCTCGGGCGCGGTCATAAGGGCGTCCGGGCTGTCGAAGCCCTTCAGCTTGAGCCCCAGCAGCGGCAAGGCACTGGCAAGCGATTCGCCCA
>CAVDDI010000012.1:0-17992 GCA_963607675.1 bacterium
GGTGGGCACTTTGGAGCAGAACGCCGTTTCCCTTAGCGAGCGCATGACCGAGAACCAGGCAACGTCCCTGCAGAACGCCATGACCAGCCAATGGTCGGCCATCAAGGACGATTCCGGCTACTACGACCAGGCGCTGGAGTCTTTCCTTGGGGAAAAGGGAACCACCATCCAAGGGTTCCTGTCCGATTCCGACGCCCAACGCGAGTACCTGGCCGGCGTGTTCCCCGAGCTGTTGTCAACGGTGCAGAACGACAGCACCAGCGGCGTGTTCATGGTTTTGGCGAACCAGGAGGACACGGGCGCCCAGGCGCTGCACGCCGGCGTGTTCCTGCGGGATTCCGACCCGTCGGCGAAGACGGCCAGTGATTCCGACCTGCTCTTCGAGCGTGGCGATATCGATCTTGCCCGCCAAGCGGGCATTTCCCTGGACAACTCATGGGCCCCCAACTTCACGTTGGAAGCCGCCGGTTCCCGCTCGGCCGACGACTTCTTCTTCGAGCCCTACCTTGCGGCATGCGCGAACCCAACCACCAGCATGGCCAACCTGGGCTACTGGTCCGACCCGTTTGTGCTGGAAGACCATTCCATGGATGGGCACAGGATGATCACGTATTCCATCCCGCTCGTCTACGACGGCGTGGTGTACGGCGTGATGGGCTCCGAGGTTTCCGTGGAGTACTTGGTGAACACCTTCATCCCCACTTCGGGCGTGGGCTCGCTGGACAGCTATGCGCTGTTGGCGCGGCAGGAAGACGGGACGTACCACTGCGTACTCGGCGTGGGCTCCATGTACAACGCCGTTTCCTCGGAAGGGAACGTGTCCTTTTTGCCTGAGGGCACGGGTAGCCTTATGAAGGTCCAGGGCGCTGCGCAGGGCGGCAGGGGCATCTATGCCACGCTTTCGCCGCTGCACGTGTACGCCAACAACGTCCCTTACCAGAACTCCGATATGGTCTTGGCGGGCTTTTCCTCGGAAGACGACATCTTCGGCTCGGGGAAAGCCCTGCTGGGCACCCTTTCCGGTATCTCTTGGCTGTGCGCGTTGGTCGGGATCGTGCTGGTTGTCATGGTGTCGCGGGCTGCGGTGCGCCCCCTGGGCGGCTTGATGAAGAGCGTTCAGGGCGGCATAACGGGCCTGCGGGCCTTCAAGCGCAGCGGCATCCGCGAGGTGGACGAGCTCCACGACGTTATCCAGGAGCTCACCGAAAACGAGCTAGCCACCGAGCAGCGTCTGAACGACGAGAAGGAGCGTTACCGCCTAGCCCTGGAAAGCTCGACCGACGCGTTCTTCCTGTACCGGGAAAGGGGCAACACGCTCGAGGTATCCAACAGCATGGGCTACGACGGCTCGTACTACCTGCCCGATTTCATCGAAACCACGCTGAGGCCCATGTGCTCTGTGGCCGATCTGGGCAAGATGCTCGCCTTCTTCAGGGGGGAAGTGCCCGATCTAGACGAAGAGTTCCTGCTGCATTTCAGCTATGCCGAGCAAGGGGTTTGGTGCAGGGCCTTCGCGAAGGAGGTGCCCGGGTGCGAGCCGGGCAATCGCCGTGCCATCGGCTATCTGCGCAATATCGACGAAGCCAAGCGCATGAAGATCGAGCACGAGCTTCGCCAGATGCGCGACGCCGTTTCCGGTTTCTACCGCCTGAAGCATGGTATGGAGGCCATGGCGAAGGCCCGCCGCAACCAGCCGGCAGGCACGATGGTGCTGGTGGACATCCATCGCTTCGAGGCTATAGTGCAGGACTTCGGCCTGACCTTCGGCGACGTGCTGATAGACGAGCTTACCGACCAGATGCGCCAGGTGTTCTCACCGAACCGCCCTGAAGCTGCGGATGCCTCGCCGGATGCCCCTGCCGCGGTGTTCACACGCGCAGGATCCGACGAGTTCCTTGTCTGGGTCCCCAACGGCACCGAGGAAGATGCCCGCCGTTGCTTGGGTCAACTGCAGGATAGTTTCGCCGCGCTTGTGCGCAGCAGCGCGCTAGAGCTGGGGATCCATGCCGGCATAGCCCTTGCATCCTCGGGCGGCTCCCTCGATGTTCTGGTGCATCGTGCGCGCATAGCCACCGCCGCCGCGAAATGCGGCGATCGCAGCGTGGTTTCGTGGGAGGCGGCGCAAGACGCCGAGGTTTCCCCCAAGCCGTTCGGCGAAGTGGTCTCATCGGGCTACGTGCACCAGGTGAGCCTGGCCTCGTTGGCAATGGCCCTGCTCGACCGCCCTCGTTCGCTCGTTGCCTGCCTCGACCTGCTTTCGTGCTGCCTGGCCAAGCGCCTTGGCGTTGCGAACGTGATGATAACCCGCTGCAACGAGGACTACCTTTCCGTCACGGCAAGCTACCTGTGGCACCCGGTGCCGGGGCTTGAGGGGCCGAACGCCGTTACCCATCTGAGCTCAGAGGATTACCGCAGGCTCTGCCACTACGCCGAGCGGAACACCATGCTCCCCATCGGCGAGCTTGGCACGATCGTTTCCCCTCCTGCGGGTGTGCAGCCGATCGGCGAGGGCTTTTCCTTCACCATGGCGGAAAACGGCAAGTACAGCGGCAGCATCTGCCTGGTGGGCGTGGACCTGCCCGAAGACGAGGAAGACGGCGTCCGCAATGCCCTTTGGGAAGTGGGCACCATCATCCAGAACCGCATCAACCAAGAGCACTTGGACCAGAGCGCCCGCGCCAAAACCGATTTCCTGGCGCGCATGAGCCACGAGATCCGCACCCCCATGAACGGCATCATCGGCATGACCGAGATAGCCCTTGAGCCGGGTCAGTCGGAGGAGCGGCGCATAGACTGCCTGAACAAGGTGAGCCGTTCTTCGCACTACCTGCTTTCGCTGTTGAACGACATCTTGGACATGAGCAAGATCGAAAGCGACAAGATGGAATTGGTTTCCGCGGGCTTCGACCTGCAGCAGCTCTTGGATGACCTTCATCCGGTGCTGGAAAGCCGCTTCGCCGCCAAGCGGCAGGTGTTCCGCAGCGATATCCAACTGAGCCATACCTGCTTCCTGGGCGATTCGCTGCGCATAAGCCAGGTACTCATCAACCTGCTCAGCAACGCCAACAAGTACTCTCCCGAGCAGACCGAGGTGCTGCTTGAGGTACGGGAGCTCTCCTTCGATTCCGGTGCCGCGGAAATCCTGTTCAGCGTGAGGGACCAAGGCTACGGAATCAGCAAGGAAGATGCTGCCCGCATCTTCCGCAAGTTCGAGCAGGCAAGCGACAACGACGTCCGCAAAGAGGGAACAGGGTTGGGCCTTGCCATCAGCAACCGCCTGGTGCATATGATGGGCGGCCAGATCGAGCTCGAAAGCGAGCTGGGCAAGGGCAGTACCTTCAGCTTCACGCTGCGCTTGGTGGAAACCGAGCTTCCTGCCACGACCAGCCTGGCTGCGGCGGGCCACGGCGGCCTCGATGGGGCACGCGTGCTGGTTGCCGAAGACAACGCCCTGAACCAGGAGATAATCACCTGCATGCTCGAAGGCCTTGGCTGCAAGGTGGATACCGCCGGCGATGGCGCCCAGGCGCTTCAGGCGTTCCGGGAATCAGAGGTGGGGCATTACCAGGCAATCCTGATGGACGTGATGATGCCGGTGATGGACGGGCTTTCGGCAGCCCATGCCATCCGCCAGCTTCGCCGCCCCGATGCCGAAAGCGTGGCAATCGTGGCAGTGAGCGCGAATGCCTTTGTCGAAGATGTGCAGCGCTCGTTGTCCAGCGGGATGAACGCCCACCTGAGCAAGCCCATCGAGCCCGATGCGCTGGAGCGCACCCTGGCATCGGTCCTGGGCACATAGGCTGCTGCCCGCCGCCCCCTTGTCCGTGCGGCCCGTGCGGCCTACGCAGAAAATCCATCATCGGCTCGCTGGGCGCAGGCGAGCGCTCGCCCTTGTGCAATTACCTTGCCCACCAGCGGCTTTGCAGCCCGGCGGGACGCTGTTTGCGCGCGGGGGGGGGTAACGGCTTCCTTAACGGAATGTTCAAGTCGATTTCTGCAGGTTAACACGATAAAATCCTAACCTGTGCCAATGGAAGGAGACGGATGGCGAAAGCCCAGGCGAAGATAGCGTTCTTGCCAGCCGCGCTGCTTGCGCTCGCTGTTGCCGTTGCCTGCGTCTTTTCCCTTTCCGGCTGCCAATCGTCCCAAAGCACGTCTTCGGCTTCTTCCGACAGCCGCCCGGTCATACACATCGGGTCGGACAACTACCCGCCCTACAACTACCTCGATGTGAACGGCGCCCCCACGGGTATCGACATCGACATCCTCACCGAAGCCTTCGATCGCCTGGGCTATCAGGTGAGCTTTTCCTATATCAACTGGGAAGACAAGAAAACCCTGCTTGCCAACGGCGAGGTGGACGTGGTGTGCGGCAGCTTCAGCATGGACGGCCGCGAAGACGACTACCTTTGGGCCGGCCCGTACATGACCAGCCGCGAAGTGGTTGCGGTGGACCCCGAAAGCTCCATCCAGAGCCTTGCCGACCTTGCCGGGAAAACCGTTGCGGTGCAAACCACCACCCAGCCCGAGAAGATATTCCTGAACAACACCAACCCCAACGTCCCCGAGATAGGCAAGCTCTACAGCGTGGGCGACCGAATGCTCATGTACCCGATGGTTTCCAAGGGCTACGTGGATGCCTTGGCGGCCCACGAGGCCTCTATCGTCCAGTATGAGAAGGATTACTCGGTCAGCTACCGCATCTTGGACGAGAGCATCAAGGACGTGGGCCTTGGCTACGCATTCGACAAGAACGACACCCGCGGCATAGCGGAGCAGCTTGACACCATCCTAAGCCAGATGCACGAAGACGGCACCTTGGCGGAAATAGTGGGCAAGTACCTGGACAACGCCGAGAAGTACCTTGTGGTCGATGCCTCCGATGAATAGGCAGCAGGACGCATACCGGCCCCAGTCGGAAAGCAGGAAGCGCTGGCTTCTTGCCGCCGGCATCGCGATCGGCGTGGTGGGCGTCGTGGTTTCCCTGCTGTTGGTGTTCCAAAGGTCGTACATCGAGTTCGAGCAGCGTGCGTCGGGCACCATCTCGTACGTAGGGCGTCAAAGCGCCATATACGACCTGTACAACTATGCCTCTACCGGCAAAAGCTCGGTAAGGAGCTTCGATGCCGCCGCAACCTTGGCGCGCGACATCCAATTGGATGCCGGCATCGTGACCGACGGCCGCCTTTCCGAAAGCGTCAATGAGCTGCGCCTGTCCGGCGCAGTGGTACTCGGCGCGGAAGGCGCCATGGTTGCCTCGTGCTATTCCGGCGGCGAGCTCCCCGAAGAAGTGCTTGAGCGCATCGAAAGCGATGCCGTGCTCGGCGTTGCCCCGTACCAGAAGAAAGAGTACTTCTCGCGCATCAGCCTGTCCGACGGCTCGATAGTGGACTTGGGCGCTGCGCCCCGCCTCGATTCCTCGGGCGTGGTGGTTTCCCTGTACCATACTTCCGCCGAGTACGTCGACAAGTACGTTCTTTCCATCCAAACCCTGCTCGATGGCTACGACCTTTCCGACGACGGCACCATCGTGGTGGAGTCTGAGGGGCAGATGATAGCCTCCAACAAGCATGAGGTCATCGGCCATGTCATAGGCGAGGGCTCGGTCGAAGACGACGAAGTGGTGGAAGCGCTGAAGGCCCAGGGCGCAGAAGGGCAGCTTACCTTGGTCAGCTGCGATTCTGGGCTGTACTTCGGCACCATCGGCAAGGCGCGCGACAGCTACCTGTACGAATACGTGCCGGCAACCACCATGGTGTCCGAGATGGCCGTCTATGCCGTGGTGTTCGTCGCGCTCTACGTTGCCGTGGTGCTCCTTATCGTGGGCTCTCGCAATCGCTCGCAGCGCAAGTACCTAAGCGAGCGCATGGAAATGGAGAAGCGCTATTCCGACCAGCTTGCCGCATCGGCCCAGCAGGCGAAGGAGGCCAACGAGGCGAAGACCACCTTCCTGCAAAGGATGAGCCACGACATCCGCACGCCCATCAACGGCATCATCGGCATGGTGGAAGTGGCCGAGCATTGCCCCGACGACCTTCAGAAGCAGATCGAGTGCCGCGACAAGATACGCGATGCCTCTGCGCTCTTGCTGGGCCTGGTGAACGAGATCCTGGACATGAGCAAGCTGGAAAGCGGCAAGATCGTGCTGGACAACCAGCCCCTTAGCCTGTGCGCCACCATAGACTCCATGTTCCCCGTGCTCGAGCAGCAGGCTGCCCAGCGCGGCGTCACCTTCATACGCAAGCCGTACCAGATAGAGCATTGCTATGTGGTGGGCAGCGCGACGCACATCAAGCGCTTGGTGATGAACATCCTGTCCAACGCGGTGAAGTACAACGAGCGGGGCGGCACGGTAACCACTTGCTGCAAGGAAGTCGCGTTCGACGGCGAAAACGCCACCTATGTGTTCGTCTGCTCCGACACCGGCATCGGCATGAGCGCCGAGTTCCAAAAGCACCTGTTCGAGCCCTTTGCGCGAGAGCTTTCCGGCCCGGGCGCGAACGTGAGCGGAACGGGGCTGGGCATGCCCATCGCCCGCCGCTTGGCCAACATCATGGGCGGCGACATCACCTTCGAGAGCCAGCAGGGGGTAGGCACCACTTACCGTATCAAGTTCACCCTGCCGGTGTGCGATGCGGCAGATGTTGCGCCGGTCGCGGATGCCGCCGCCGCGCCCAGCATCGAGGGCCTGAACATCCTTTTGGTGGAAGACAACGACCTGAACCGTGAGATCGCCCAGTTCCTGCTGGAAGACGCCGGGGCGAAGGTGACCATAGCGGAAAACGGGTGCGTGGCGTTGGACGTGTTCCAGGCCTCCGAGCCCGGTTCGTTCGATGCCGTGCTGATGGACGTCCTGATGCCCGAGATGGACGGCTACGAGGCGACCAAGGCCCTGCGGGCAACCAACCGCCCCGATTCCGACCTGCCTATCATCGCCATGACGGCGAACGCCTTCACCGAAGACAAGCTCACGGCGCGCGAGGCGGGCATGGACGCCCATGTGTCCAAGCCCATCGATGCCCCGCTTCTGATGAAGACGATTGTCGAGTGCGTCCTTCGCCATCGCGCGTCGAAGGGGGAGTGAAGATACCCTTGCGGCGTTCGGGTCCGATGGGCTGTGCCCGTCGGGCAGGTGCCCCTTGGGCGCCCAGCCCGGTGCTTTGCGGGTTGCCTTGGCGTTGGACGGCGTAGGAGCAGGTGATTCGATGGCTGTTTTCGCCTGCCGGCGCCCTTGCATCGGATAAGATGGGAAAGAATGAGCCAACGCCCTTTCGCGGTTTGCCCGAAGGGGCTCGTCTGGCAAAGGCCATGATGCCCGGGTTGCCCTGATGGGCGCGCAGGCGCGGGGCCCGCTGCTGGGGAAAATGGAACCAAGCAATGGATAGCAACAACAACGTGCAGGTTACCCGTGCGCAGGTCGAAGAAGAGATTCGCCACCTGGGCAATGTGTTCCCCGTGGTGCGCCTTCTGGACGCGCAGAGCGTCGAAGAGGAGGAAAGCTGCCTGCTGCACGGCGAGGGCTGCCCCTGCATGCGCAAGGTTGCCAGCCAGGTTCTGCAAAGCGGCGGCAAGGAAACGCGCATGCTTCACATGGGCGATGCCGAGCATCGTGCCACGGTGCGCTACCTGGAGGTGGACGGCCAGCCGCATGTGCTCCTGTGCGCCTCGCCCGCCGAGCCCCACGAAGAGCCCCCTGCCGACCCGGCCCTGCTCTACATAGATGCCCTGACCGGCGTGTACAACCGCCGCTTCTACGAAGACAAGGTGCGCAGGCAGCGCATGTTCGCAGGCGTGGCCGTCATTGACTTGGACGACTTCAAGCTGGTGAACGATGCGCTGGGCCACCACGCGGGCGACCTTGCCATCAGCGCAGCGGCGCGTTCCATGAAGGGCCGCGTGCGCGAATCGGACATCCTCCTGCGCTACGGCGGCGACGAGTTCGTGCTGGTGCTGCCCAACATCTCCGAAGAGGACTTCGCCCGGAAGCTTGAATCCATATCCAGGCAGGTTTCCAAGACCACGGTGCCCGGCTACGACCAGATGTCCCTTTCCGTCAGCATCGGCGGCGTGCTTTCCAACGGGTCTTCGGTCGAAGACGCCGTAAGGCGCGCCGATGCCCTGATGTACCGCGCCAAGCAAAGGCGCAACTCCGTCATCACCGAAGCCGATGTGGCCGATACGCCTGAATCCCGCGACCCGCTTCTCCTTATCGTCGACGACTCGGAGATGAACCGCGAGATCCTGAAGGAAATGCTGCACGACGAGTACGAGATCATCGAGGCGGAAAACGGCAAGCAGGCCATTTCCTACCTTGAGCAGTACGGCGGCGAGATATCGCTTGTCCTGCTGGACATCATCATGCCCGTGATGAACGGCTTCGACGTCCTTTCGCGCATGGTGCGCAGCGGCTGGATAGAGGATATCCCCGTGATCATGATCTCCAGCGAGGAATCGGACGAAGCAGTCCTGCGCGCGTACGAGCTGGGCGCCTCCGACTATATCGGCCGCCCGTTCGACATGCGCGTGGTGCGCCAGCGCGTAAGCAACATCATGCGCCTGTACGCCCGCCAGCGCCGGTTGAGCAACCTGCTGGCCCAGCAGTACTACGAGCGCGAAAAAGACAGCAACATGCTGGTGAACATCATGGGCGGCGCTATGGAGCTGCGAAACGGCGAAAGCGGCCCGCACGTGCTCCATGTGCGCAACCTTACCGACATCCTGCTGGAGCGCCTGGTGCAGAAATCGGATCGCTACTCCCTTTCCAGCGCCGAGCGCAACAGCATCGCCATGGCCAGCACCCTGCACGACATAGGCAAGCTCGCCATTGCCGACAGCATACTGAACAAGCCCGGCCGCCTGACGCCCGAAGAGTTCCAAACCATGAAGTCGCACACCACCCTGGGTGCCCAGATGCTGGAAAAGCTGAACATGTACTCCGACAGCCCCGTTCTGCTGCAGACCGCGCACGACATATGCCGTTGGCATCATGAGCGGTGGGACGGCAACGGCTACCCGGACGGGCTGAAGGGCGATGACATCCCCATTTCCGCCCAGGTGGTTTCCCTGGCCGATGTCTACGATGCCCTTACCAGCGAACGGGTGTACAAGCATGCGGTGGGCCACGAAGAGGCCATGCGCATGATATTGAACGGCGAATGCGGTGTGTTCAACCCGCTTTTGATCGAGTGTTTGGTAGATGTGCAGGAGCGCATCAGGATCGAGATCGAGGAACCGACGTTGACCCCCCCCTCTTCAATGTCGATAGAAACGAATAAGGAGGAACCGAGCCGATGAGCGCAATCGAAGACGCATATAAGCATATTGGCGCCGATTACGAAGATGTGCTGAAGCGCCTGATGAACGAACAGTTGGTGGAACGTTTCCTGGGGAAGTTCCTAGAGGATGCGAGCTTCGCCAACCTGCAGCAGGCCCTTGCCGAGGGCAATGCCGAAGCCGCCTTCATGGCATCGCACACGCTGAAGGGCGTATGCCAGAACCTGGGGCTTTCCAACCTCTTCGTGCCCGTCAACGAGCTTACCGAGGCGCTGCGCGGCGGGTCTTTGGAAGGGTCTGCCCAGCTGTTCGCCCCGGTGGAAGCGGAGTACGGCAAAACCATCGAGGCGCTGAAGGCTGCCCTGCAGTAGAGCCGAACCCTTGGCTATGCAGCAGATTTCCACCCCAAAACCAGCTTTAACGTGCGAAAATAGGGAACAGCCCTTACCAACAGGAGACAAGATGTCTGAAAAGAAACTGGAGAGCAGCGCCGTCAGCGCGTTCTGCGGCAGCATCGCAACCATGCTGGCCGCCGGCGTGCAGACCGACGAAGCGGTGCACATGCTCTCGGAAAACCGCGCGCAGTCCCACTTCAAGCGCGTGTGCGATGCCGTGTACGGCAAGCTGGTCGAAGGCGCCGACCTGGCGGCTTCCATGGAAGCAAGCGGCGCTTTCCCTTCCTATGCCGTCGAAATGGTGCGCGTGGGCGAATCCGCCGGCCGCACCGAACGCGTGCTGCGCAGCCTGGGCCGCTACTACGAAAGCGAGCGCCGCAGCTTCGCCAAGCTGCAAAGCGCCGTTGGCTACCCTGCCGCGCTGCTGTGCATCATGAGCGTCATCCTGGCGTTCACGGTTGCCTTCATCCTGCCCATCTTCACCAGCACGTACGAGAACATGTCCGGTTCGCTTACGGCCGGTTCGTTCAGCATGGTGGGTGTTTCGGTGGCCATCGGCTGGGTTGCCCTGGTCCTGGTGCTCGTCGCAACCGTTTTGGCGCTCATCGTTTCCGCCATGGCGCGCAGCCAGAGCGGCCGCACCCGCGTTGCCTCCATGTTGCAGAAGCTTCCCCTTACCAAGCAGGCCATGTACCAGATGGCCCTTTCCCGCTTCACCAACGCGCTTGCCTCCTTCGTCGCTTCCGGCGTGCAGGAGGAAGCAGCGCTGCGCCAGGCCATGGCAACGGTGGGCCATCCCGTTCTGAAGGCCAAGCTCGAAGCTGCCCTGCAGAGCATGATCGACTTGGACAACCCGCGCAGCCTTGGTCAGGCCATCGTGGAAAACGAGGTGTTCGAGCCGGTGTACGGCCGCATGCTGCTCATGGGCACGCGCTCCGGTTCCACCGACGAGGTGCTGGGCCATCTTTCCGATATCTTCTTCGACGACGCCAACGACCAGATCGATGCCGCCGTCGATTCCGTGGAGCCCACCCTTGCCGCGTTCCTCACCGTTGCGGTGGGGGCAACGCTTGTTGCGGTGATGCTCCCGCTCATCGGCATCATGGGATCCATCGCGTAGGATCGTAGGACGCCATGTTTCACGAGATAACAGATGCCAGCCTGAAGCGCCGCCGCAAGCGGCTTGCCGTGGTGGCCTGCGCGGTGGCAGCGCTCGTGGTTGCCGCATGCCTGGCGTTCGGCGCCGTGCAGGCGAATGCGCGCGAACAGGGCGCCTTGGCCCTGCACGATTCCATCGTCGACGCGGCCAAGCAGTGCTGCGCCATCGAGGGCTCCTACCCCAGCTCGCTTGAGCATTTGGAGCAGAGCTACGGCCTTTCCATCAACCACGACGACTACCTGGTTTCCTACGAGGCCTTCGCCGACAACATCATGCCCACCGTGGTGGTGACGCCGCGATGATCAACGAAGCGGGAAAGAACGCAGAGAACCGCATAAGCGCGCTTTCCTCGGTGGCGCACGCCGATGCGGCAACCCCGGGGTCTTCCTCCCCGAAGCACGTGTTCTCGGCCATCGTGATGGGCGTGTTCTTCGCAGCGCTGCTGCTGGCGCTTATCGCCGGCGTGTTGGTGTACAAGCACGTTACCGATGTGCAAGCACAGGCCAATGCCCAGCGCGAGGGAATCGGGCTGGTTACCAACGCCGTCCGCGCAAACGATGCGTCCGGTGCGATAGCGGTGGGGCAGGGCCCTGAAGGCCGAAGCCTGGTTATCCTGGAAAAGCTGGCCTCGGGTACCTATGAAACGCGCTTCTACCTGTACGAAGGCAAGGTGGTGCAGGAATACAGCCTTGCCGGCAGCCTCTACACCCCCGAAAGGGCCAGCACGGTAACCGAATCAAGCACCTTCAGCTTCGCCTACAATCATGGGCTGCTTTCCGTTACCACCGACCAGGGCACTGCCGAAGTTGCCCTCCGATCCTTGCAAGGGGGCGAATAGCATGGCCGCTTCGAAGCGGGGCAAAACGTCCTGGACCGGCACCGCCTTCATGATCGAGGCGCTGGTGCTGCTGTTCGTGCTGGTGGCATCGCTTGCGGTGTTCACCTCGCTGTTCGCCTATTCGGCGAACAGCGCCCAGCAGGCTCAGCGCATTGCCGATGCAACGGCGCTTGCCCAGAACTCCGCCGAGGGATTCAGCGCCAACCCCGCCGCCGTCGAAAGCGGCAAGGGCACGGGCATGGCCGCAACCCAGGGCGCCAACGGCTACGCCGTTTCCTGCGAAGTGGCGGCAGAGCCCCAGGCAACGGGCACGTTCTACACCGCGCACATCACCGTGTCCGACAGCCAAGGCGAAGCATGCGCGCTCGATGTTGCCCGCTACGTGGAAGGGGGCGAATAGCATGTCGAAGCGAAACGAAGGCGTGCGCATCGGCCCCATCAGCCTGGTAACGCTCATCTCGGTGCTGCTCCTGGCAGTGCTTGCCATGCTCTGCGTTACTACGGCGAATGCCACACGCACCATGTCGGAGCGCCAGGCGGCAAGCGTCGCCGAAACCTACCAACTCGATGCCTGCGGCCAGGCGCTGCTCGCCGGCGTCAACGCCCAGGTTGCGGGAACCGGCTCTGCTGCCGATGCCGCCACTGCGGTTTCCGGCCAGTTGGGCCAGCTGCAGCAGCAGGCGGTTGGCAAGGCGAATGCATCCGATGTAGCTTTAAACGCCCAGATGGAAGGCACGAACGTGGTGTTCGAGGCCACCCTTCCCAGCGGCAAGGCGCTCAACGGTGCCATTGTCCTCAACGAAAACGGTACTGCCTCCATTTCCGAATGGAAGCTTTCCACAACCCAGCAGGCAAGCGAAGAGACCTTATGGTCGGGTTCTTCCGGGAACCAATAGTGCAAGGAGCATAGAACATGCAGCTTGAAGAGCTTTTGGACAACATGATCAAGGCAAAGGCTTCCGACATCTTCATCAATGCCGGTTTGCCGTTGGCCTACCAGGCAAGCGGTGTGCACATGCGTACCGACACCGATCCGCTTACCCCGGCAGATGCCAAGGAGTACATCCAGGGTATCTACAAGCTGGCGGGCCGCAACATCGCCATCTTCGAGGACAACATCAACCACGACGACGACTTCAGCTTCGCCATCGCCGGCGTTGGGCGCTTCCGTGCCAACATCTTCCGCCAGCGCGGCAGCTACGGCGCCGTTATCCGCGTTATCCCGTTCGGCCTTCCCAACCCCGAGGAAATGAACATCCCCGAAACGGTCATGGACCTTGCCGACACCAGCAAGGGCCTGGTGCTGGTGGCTGGCCCGGCAGGCAGCGGCAAGAGCACCACGCTTGCCTGCCTGCTCGATCGCATGAACGGCCAGCGCACGGGTCATATCATCACCATGGAAGACCCAATCGAGTACGTGCATAAGCACAACAAGTGCATCATCACCCAGCGCGAGATCCCCACCGATATCGCAACGTACTCCGAGGCGTTGCGTTCCGCCATGCGCGAAAGCCCCGATGTCATCCTCTTGGGTGAGATGCGCGATGCCGATACCATCGGCACGGCCATGAACGCCGCCGAGATGGCGCAGTTGGTGCTTTCCACCCTGCATACCACCAGCGCCGCCGACACGGTAGAGCGCATTGTGGATGCGTTCCCCGCAAATCAGCAGCGCCAGATCCGCATCCAGCTTTCCATGGTGCTGCAGGCCGTTGTGTGCCAGCAGCTGGTGCCCACCGCAGATGGCAAGACCGTTCCGGTGTTCGAGATCATGATCATGAACACCGCCATCCGCAACCTCATCCGCGAAGAGAAGACGTACCAGATCGATTCCGTTATCGCCTCCAACGGCAAGAGCGGCATGCAAACCATGGACCAGGGCCTCTACAACGTGTGCAAGGAGGGCAAGATCTCCAAGGAGATTGCCCTGCGCTACGCCAACCATCAGGAAGCCCTGCTCCGCCGCTTCGAGGCAGAGGGGCTGTAAGGCTCCATCCCTAGGCGCACCGGCCTCCCATCTCCAGGAAGCGAAGGGTGCCCCAAAGCCCGCTGCAAGCTGCGGCGATAGGCTGAAGGGGCGCGCTTCGAAGGTCCCGGAGGTGGGAGGTTTCCTATATGCAGGGGTTATAGGTAACCGGTGCTGCCGTGAAAAAAATGAACATGTTCCAAGCGTTTCACATGGGCTTTTGCGCTATGATTTTCAGGGGTCTCGTCTGAGGAGGGGAAGATGAGAGTAGAGGATCTTCGCTATTTCGAGCATCTTGCCGAAGTGCTGAACTACACACGCGCGTCGAAAGACCTGAACATTTCCCAGCCCACGCTTTCGCTGGCCATCAAGCGCCTGGAAGACGAATGGGGCGTTCAGCTGTTCTCCCGCAACCGTTCCACGGTAGAGCTCACCGAGATAGGCCGCGACATATCGGACTGCGTCACCGGCGCCCTGCGCAGCTTGGACAGGGCGCGCACCTTGGCCGAAGAATCGCTGGGAACCGAAAACGCCGTCATCAACCTGGGCACCATCCATGCCATGCAGGGCAAGTTCTGGTCGCAGGCCCTGTTCGAGTTCCGCAAGGTAAGCTCGTACGAGCCCCATATCACCGTCACTCAGGCGTATTCGCGCGAACTGCTGCGCCGTCTGCGCACCGGCCAGTTGGACGTTGCCTTCGCCAGCCGCATCGACGATTCCTCCGACCTGCGCTACAACCTGTGCTGGAGCCAGCCGTTGGTCTTAGGGGTGAACCGCAAGCACCCCTTGGCGAAGAAGAAGGAGATATCGCTCAACGACCTGAAAGGCCAATCGGTGCTTTCCTACAACCCGGCATCGCCGGTGTACCACGAGATATGCAGCCTCATCGATGGCTATGGGCTTGATGTGAGCTTCTCGTACGACGACGAGATAACCTTGTCTTCGCTCGTCGCCGCAGACGAATCGAAGCTGGCCCTGTTCTGCTACTCGCTGATGATCAACGCGTTCGACGATGTGGTGTGCGTTCCGGTGCGCGAAGCCCCGGTAGACTTCCATAAAACCTACGTGGTAAGCCGCGACGAGGGCCGCCAGCCGAAGGTTGTGCAGGAATTTATAGATTTTATGAGCGCATATAGATTTCCCCGCTTGCTTGGTTAATAATAGAACACGTTCTAAAACATGTTCAAAACGTGTTCAGCCAAAAGCGGTGCTTCCGCATAAGGGCAGCGCGTTGGCAAGCAGCTTTGGAGGGGAAGTCCATGTCGTACAACCAGCACAGCCAGAACGGCAACACCAAGCTCTCTGCTCCCACTCAGGCAAATGCCAGCGTGAAGGCTGCGCCCATGCCGCCTGCCGCGCAGGAACAGGAAGTGCTCCCGTTCGCCCGCAAGGCTCGCTGGTTCGCCCTTGGGCTGCTCGGCGGCATCTTCGGCATGATGGGCGCCCTTATCTTCCAGGGCAGCCTTACCCAGGGCAATCGCAAGCAGGCCGAATGGGCCACATGGGCAGGGTTCGCCATCAACACGTTTGTGCTGGTTCTGCTCATCAACACCGGCTGCATCGATACGGCAATCCAGTCGCTCAGCGGCACGGCCGCTGCTCCCGTTCCGGTCCACACCTCGGCGGCGTTCGGCTAAGCGAAACGAAACGCAATGCACGTGCCAGGGCCCGGCTTTCGCCGGGCCCTTTTCGTGTTCTGGGGCAGGGGTTGCAGGCCTTGTGGTCGGGCGGCTCAGATGCATTGCGCCCCAGCCCGCTGCCGCGCCCTTTCACCGGGGTTGGCAGCTGTGTGCCGTGCCCTCCATAGAAACAAACCCGTTGCCCCTCTGAAAACTGTTTGAAACAAATGCTCATTAGGGTTGAGACATACGTAAAAGGCGAGCGGCTTGTGGCACAATTAACCAAAGCTAACAGCTCGTTAAAAATGCCGCGCATGCGGCGTGATCCTTAAGGAGAGAAGATGGCCCACGTTTCTGACATCTACGGATCGATGGTGTTCAATGAGCATGTAATGAAGGAACGCCTTCCTTCCGCAACGTACAAGAACCTTGCCAAGACCATCAAGGAGGGCAAGGCACTCGACATCGAGGTTGCCAACGTTGTTGCTCATGCCATGAAGGAATGGGCCATCGAGCACGGTGCAACGCACTACACCCATTGGTTCCAGCCGCTTTCCGGCATCACCTCTGAAAAGCACGACAGCTTCCTCGACCCGGTGGGCGACGGCACCGCTATCATGACGTTCTCGGGCAAGGAGCTCATCCAGGGCGAGCCTGACGCATCCAGCTTCCCCTCCGGCGGCCTGCGCGCCACCTTCGAGGCCCGCGGCTACACCGCATGGGATCCCACCAGCTATGCCTTCATCAAGGACGAGGTGCTGTGCATCCCCACCGCGTTCTGCTCCTACACCGGCGAGGCTCTTGACAAGAAGACCCCGCTGCTTCGCTCCATGAGCGCCGTGAACGAGCAGGCTCAGCGCGTTCTGAAGTTCTTCGGCGAAGATGGTCACCGCGTGGTTTCCACCGTCGGTGCCGAGCAGGAGTACTTCCTTATCTCCGAGAAGGACTACGTCAAGCGTCAGGACCTTATCGTCACCGGCCGCACGCTGTTCGGCGCTGCGCCGCTTAAGGGCCAGGAACTTGAAGAGCACTACTTCGGCGCCATCCGCCCCACCGTCAACGAGTTCATGAAGGAAGTCGACGACGACCTGTGGGCACTCGGCGTTTCCGCTAAGACCAAGCACAACGAGGTTGCCCCCGCGCAGCACGAGTTGGCTCCGCTGTTCACCAACTCCAACCGCGCCATCGACGAGAACCTCCTTACCATGGAGAAGATGCGTCTCAATGCTTCGCACCATGGCCTGGTTTGCCTGCAGCACGAAAAGCCGTTCGAGGGCATCAACGGCTCCGGCAAGCACAACAACTGGTCGCTTTCCTACGACAAGGTGAACCTGCTCGATCCCGGCGACGACCCCATGGACAACCTGCGCTTCCTCATCTTCCTGGCTTGCGTTGTTGAATCCGTGGACGAGTACCAGGAGCTGCTGCGCATGTCCGTGGCCTCTGCCGGCAACGACCATCGCCTGGGCGCCAACGAGGCACCTCCGGCCATCATCTCCATCTTCCTGGGCTCCGAGCTGGGCGCCATCGTCGATGCGCTGATCTCCGGCGACGAGTACCACTCCGCAGAGGGCATTGCCATGGACCTGGGCGTTGCCGTCCTGCCGAAGTTCATGAAGGACAACACCGACCGCAACCGCACCAGCCCGTTCGCCTTCACCGGCAACAAGTTCGAGTTCCGCATGCCCGGTTCCTCGGTGAACCTTTCCGACTGCAACATGATCCTCAACACCGCAATGGCCAAGAGCCTGAAGGGCTTCGCCGATGCGCTTGAGGGCACCGAAGGCGCCGACTTCGAGAAGGCCGCAATCGCCTACATCAAGAAGACGCTCACCGATCACCAGCGCATCATCTTCAACGGCAACGGCTACTCCGACGAGTGGGAGAAGGAAGCCGAGGCTCGCGGCCTTGCCAACAACCGCAACACCGCCGAGGCTCTGCCCTGCTTCGTTTCCCAGAAGTCCCTGGACCTGTTCAACGAGTTCAGCGTGCTCACCGAGCCCGAGGTTCGCAGCCGTTACGAGGTGAAGCTGGAAAAGTACAACAAGCTTCTGAACATCGAGGCGCGCACCATGATCCGCATGGCACGCCGCACCTACCTGCCCGCCATCAACGACTACATGGCAGCACTCGCCAGCAACATCACCACGGTGAAGGCCGCTGTTTCCGGTGCCGATATGACCGAGACCGAAAAGGTTCTGCAGTTCATCATCAACGGTAGCAACAAGGCCGCTGCGGCAACCCGCGAGCTTATCAAGCAGCATGACGCCGCCGAGGCCATCGAGGATGCCCAGGAGCAGGCAAACGCCTACGCAAACAACGTTATCCCGGCCATGGACGCCCTCCGCGCCGAGATCGACGCCCTGGAAGTCGTCGTGGAGCGCGACTACTGGCCCGTTCCCACCTACAACGACATCCTGTTCTACGCATAAGCGTGTGCCGCTAGGTGCCACGGGTGCCACTAGGGACAGTCCCTCTTTAGCACGCTAAAGTGCCAACTGAGCAGAAGCCCGGCCATTCGGTCGGGCTTCTTTTGTGCGATGAAAAGCCGACCTTCGGGTCGGCTTTCTTCGTATTGCAGGGAAGCAGGGGTCAAGGATGCAAATACATAGCTAGCCGAAATGCAAAACAGCTAAACAACCTGCAGTTAAGTATTGCGGGGGGGGGTGATTGGAATCTAAGATGGATGGCGGATTCTAGGGAACGTCGCAACACTTCCTGTCGATAGCGTCGGATTTTAGG
>CAVDDI010000013.1:0-10383 GCA_963607675.1 bacterium
CGCCCGGGCTTGCGCCCCGGCTGCGAAGCGGCTGTGCCGTTCGCGCAAGAAAGTAATTTACTCTTGCGCAATACCGGTGTCAACAACTTTTTTAAAAAAGTTTGCAATTGCATAAAACGGCCTTCTGACCCCCGGAGCACCCTTCCTTTATATAGAGAAAGGGAGCCTGAACGGCTCCCTTTGACAGTGGGTGTTGTTGTTGAGCACTGGGCCCTGCGCTGACAGAGCCGCAGACGGATTCCCTAGTTGCAGACCTTGCCTGGGTTCAGGATGAAGTTCGGGTCGAAAACCTGCTTGATACCCGCCATAAGGCCGATGGCCTTTTCGCCTACGGAGTCGTGCAGGTACTCCTTCTTCGCATGGCCGATACCGTGTTCGCCGGAAACCTGGCCGCGAAGCTCGGTGCACTTCTCGTAGCTTTCCTTCATTACCCTCTTGGACTGCTCCAGGAACACATCCTGGTCCACGCCGTTGGCGCATGCATAGATATGCAGATTGCCGTCGCCAGCGTGACCGAAGGAGCGGATGCCCACGCCGTGCTTCTCGCCGATCTTGTGCACGTGCTCGAGGAACTCGGCCACCTTGTCTACCGGAACCACGACGTCCATTTCGTCAAGATGCTCGGTATCGGCCTCGATAACCGTGAGGAAGGCGCTGCGGGCAGCCCAAACCTGGCGCTTGTCGTCGGGATGGCTGAGCACCAGGGTGTTGAATGCGCCCATCTCGTCGCCGATCTCGGCCAAGGTCTCGGCGCGCTGGAAGATCTCGTCCTGGTCGTTGCCGTCGAGGGTTACCAGGATGTAGGCGCCCACCTCGTGGCCATCGACATTGGTGGGGATGATCTTGTTGCCGGTGTAGTTCGCAGATGAATCGACGATGTCGCGCTCCATGAACTCGATGGATTGCGGATCCAAGCCGGCGAGCTTGATCTTGGGCACTGCTGCGATGGCGGTCTCAAGATCCTCGAAGGGAAGGATGAAGCTGATGTCTTCCTTGGGGTTGGCGATGAGCCTGAGCGTGAGCTCGGTAATGACGCCAAGCGTTCCTTCGGAGCCGATGATGAGGTTCAGCAGGCTGTAGCCGGAGCTGGTCTTGGAAACGGCGCGGCCCAGGTCGAGCACTTCGCCGGTAGGAAGGACGACTTTCATGGCCAGCACATAGTCGCGCGTAGTGCCGTACTTCACCGCGCGCATGCCGCCGGCGTTGGTGGAAACGTTACCGCCCAAAGAACCCGTCTTCTCGCCGGGATCGGGGGGATACATAAGGTCGTGCTCAAGGGCATCGGCCGCAAGGTCGCACAGACGGACGCCGGGCTGAACGCGGACGAACAGGTTGTTCATATCGTATTCCAGGATCTGGTTCATGTGCATGGTGCAGAGCACAACGCCGCCGTGAAGCGGGGTGCTGCCGCCAACCAGGCCGGTACCTGCGCCGCGCACGGTTACGGGAATCTTGTTCTCGTTGCAGAGCTTCATGATTGCGGCAACCTGCTCGGTGTTGTCGGGGAAGCATACGGCCTCGGGCATGCTGGTGCCGTAGATGGGCATCTCGTCATGCGAGTAGTCTTCGCTGATCTCTTCGCCGGCATGGCAGTTGTCTTCACCGACGATAGCCTTAAGCTGGTCGATGAGCTGGGGGGTGAGTTCGTTGTACTCGGTCATGTCAACCTTCCAGTAGGTTCGCTTGTAGATACGCCCTTACAGGCGGAACTTCAATAAACTTCATCGTAAGCATGCATGGCATTGCTGCACTTCACTATTGGCGAACGGGTTTCCGCACACGGTCACTGGCGAACGACGCCAGCGAAGTTGAGAGACACCGCTTGCCGAAGCGCCGCAGACCGCACGAAAAAAGCGGCTTGGCCGACGTTGCCGACAGCCAAGCCGCTCGATAGGGTTGCTACCTTTATATAGGTACGATTTCCCACGCCCTACGCAACGAGCTTGCCAGCAGCAGGTTCGTCAATATCCTTCACCGTGGGAATGGGGGTGGTGTCCTCTTCCTCCAAACGGCCCTCGTATACCCAATGCTTGGTTTCGCGGGCGATGACGCCGGAAAGGACCAGGACCGCGATGCAGTTAGGCACTGCCATGAGCGCGTTCGAGATGTCGGAGAGGTTCCAGACCAAGTCGCCGCCGCCGATGCAGCCCCAGAACACGAAGATCAGGAACACGATCTGGTAAGGGCGGATTCCCTTGGTGCCCACCAGGTAGGTGATGGCGCGGTCGCCGTACTGAGACCAACCGAGCATGGTGGAATAGGTGAAGCACAGCAGACCTACGGCAAGTACCAGCGGACCGAACACGGGAATGGTCTCGAAGCAGGCCGTGGCAAGCGCGGCGCCACCCGAGAAGATACCCATAACCGAATCGTAGGACATGTCGTTGTTGGCCAGAACCGTGTTGTTGTACATGGCGGCCAGGTCGGGGCTGGCAAGCAGGGAGGTTACCAGCATCAGGCCGGTGATAAGGCAGATGATGACGGTGTCCCAGAAGGTACCGGACATGGAGACCAGCGCCTGACGGGCAGGGTTCTTGGAAACAGCGGATGCGGCAACCAACGGAGCGGAGCCGAGGCCGGACTCGTTGGAGAACAGGCCGCGCTTGAAGCCGTACTGCAGAGCCAGCATGATGCCGGAGCCCACCGCGCCGCCGAATGCGGCCTGGCCGGTGAAGGCGCAGGTAAGGATGGTCATGACGGCTTCACCAAGGTACTGGCCGTTGATACCGATGATAACCAGGCAGCACACCACGTAGAAGATGGCCATGATGGGAACGAGCTTCTCGCACACGCGGGAGACGTTCTTCAGGCCGCCGATGATGACGATAGCGACCAGCGCGGTGACCACGATGCCGATAGCCCAGGTGGGAATGTCGGCAGCGTTGGGGATAAGGCTGGTGGAGGTAAGCGCACCTGCCAGCGAGTTGGACTGTACCGAAGCGCCGATGCCGAAGGAGGCGATGGCAGTGAACAGGGCGAAGAGCACAGCCAGAATCTTGCCGATGGTCTTGTTCTTGAAGCCACGTTCAAGCGCGTACATAGCACCGCCGATCATGCGGCCGTTTTCATCCTTAACGCGGTACTTCATGGAGATGTAGGTCTCGGAGTACTTGGTGGCGATACCGAACACGCCGGTGATCCACATCCAGAAGATGGCGCCCGGGCCGCCGCACAGCAGGCCGGTTGCCACGCCGACGATGTTGCCGGTGCCGATGGTTGCGGCAAGCGCCGTGGTAAGCGCGCCGAACTGGGAGATGTCGCCTTCGGCGTACGGATCGTTGTTGGAAACCGAGAGCTTGATGGCGGTCGGGATCTTGCGCTGGATGAAGCGCGTACGGATGGTCATGAAGAGGTGGGTACCCAGCAAAAGCCAGATAAGAGCCCAGCCCCACACGAAGCTGTCGACTGCGTCGACGCCCGCAGAGAAGGATTCGATGAATGCCTCCATGGCTGCGTCCTTTCTTGTCGTGACGCGATCGGAAGCAATGGGGCAGCGCTGCGCGAGGCAAGCCTGCGAAGCTGCGGCTTCGATGCCTGGGGCAAATAGGCAGCGAAACCGAAGTTTCGTTGAATGGGAATATCCCGCGTATCACTGTCGGGTAAGAGCTACGCCTCGTTTCGCGTCGGGGGAAACGATTTGTGTATTATGCCCACCCATTCGTTACCTTTTGGTTACATCCGGGCAAACAAACATGAAACAAGGCTCCTCTGAGCCGCGAACGGCGTGCAATATCGCTTTAGCGGGCTAAAGCACATTCGCGCAAGCCGAGCTGAAGCCACAGCGAAAAGCGGGCGAAGGGAAGCAGGGCTGCACAGGAGCTGAGAGCCTGCACGGCCTTGCAGGAGGAACTGAGTGGGGCGCAGCGATGCCGACGGCATCGAGATGCATCGCCTTGCGAGCGGGGTTGAAACCAAGAACCGCATGCCAAGGACATGGCAACACGCAGAAGCAGGAAGCCCCATCGCCCGAAGGGTTCGGCAGGCGATGGGGCTTATATGTGTCGGAATCCGGCACAAGGGTTAATGGGTTTGCTCGGGCAAGCTGCAGCAAGCACGAGCGCGAAACCGTGGGCGACGGTTTGCGGCATTGCCCGCAGCCGCCGCCCTGCATACAGGGCGGCGCCGCAGGCATACCGCGAAGTACGGCGAAGAGCTACTTCTTGTACTTCTTCACCAGCTGACGACCAGCGATGTAGTCCATGATCTCGTTGGTGCCACCGGCGAACTCGTAGCCCTTCAGGTCGTTCCAGATGCGGCCGGCGCTGATTTCCTTGGTGTAGCCGATGCCGGCATAGATGGAAAGTGCGTGCTCGGCGACCTTGGTGAGGTTCTTGCAGGCGTAGGCCTTCAGCAGGGCGGACTCAAGACGGGTGGACTGACCCTTGTCGAGCATGGAGGTTACCTTGTACAGGCGGGTACGCACGTTGTCCAGGATGGTTTCCATTTCCACCAAGTGCTGCTGGATGGCACTGAGGTGGCCGATGGGCTTCTGGAAGCAGATGCGCTCAGAGCAGTAGGCGCCCGCCTCGTTCATGACGGCCTGAGCCTGACCAAGGGCCTGGGCAACCACCAGGCAACGCTCGAACTCAAGCTTCTTCATAAGGAGCTTCCAGCCTTCGCCGGGCTGGCCAAGGCGCATGTCCTCGGTAAGCACCACGTTGTCGAAGAAGCAGTCCACGAAGGGAACGATCTGCTGGCCGATCTTCTCGAGCCCACCGTAGGTGTAGCCCTCGATGCCGTTGGGAATCATCCACAGGGAATAGTTGTTGTTCTCGTAAGAAGGGTCCTCGTCCTTGGCAACCAAGATGGTGTACTGGGAAAGATGGGCAAGGGTTACCCACGTCTTCTGGCCGTTCAGCAGGTAGGTGCCATCGGGCTGCTTCACGGTGACGCAGGTCATGGCGTTGTTGTCGGAGCCGGCGCCGGGTTCGGAGATGGCGGTGACGGCAACGCTGGTGCATTCGACGTTGTTCACCACATCCATGATCTTCTTCTGCTGCTCTTCGTTGCCGAACTCGATGACGTCCATGATGGAGTTGAAGTCGGTCTGGAAGGGAAGCACGCAGCCGGTGTACTCATGCAGTTTTTCCATGAGCACCACCAGGGTGAGCTTTTCGCAGGGGATGCCGCCCACTTCCTCGGGCAGGCCCAGGTGCATGAAGCCGAGCTCGCGGAATGCCATTGCGGCTTCCAGGCTGATGTGGTGATCTACCTCGTACGCTTGCTTAACAGCCTCGGGCGTGAAGTACTTCTCTGCGTACTCCTTGGCGCTGGCGATGAACAGCTCCTGATCGGGTGTGAATTCGAAGTCCATAGATATTTCCCCCTAGTTGTGAATTCCCTCGTTACGTGCGTATAACACGTTCACTATCAGTAATTCTAAGCACCTAGGTGGGCTGAAACCAATACCCCTTCGATATCGTTTTCAACATACGTTATAAATATTCGAAATGATCCGGCCGTAATTCAATAGGAAGGCGGTGCGCTTTCCGCGGCAGGGAAATGCCGGGAAAGAGAAGGGCGGATGGACAACCACCCGCCCTTGGGAATACGCGATGCCGGCCACCACGGCCCTATGGGAAAGACGACGCAGCTATTCGTTAGAGGCTCTTCAGGGTATCGCGAAGGGCGCTGATGAACCAATCCACATCGCTTTCGCTGAACACCAGCGGCGGGCGGATCTTCAGCACGTTGCCGTACGGGCCGCAGAGCGAAGTGAGCACATGGCGCTCGCGCATCTCCTCGATGATGCGGACCGCAGTTGCGTAGTCGGGATCGGTGGTGCCAGGGATCACCACATCGGAGCCGATGAACAGGCCGGCGCCGCGGACATCGCCCAACTGAGGGAATTCCTTGGCCAAAGCCTTCAGCTCCTGGACCATCAGGCCGCCGATGCGGTTGGCGTTGCCCATGGTGTCCTCTTCGCGCATGGCGTTCAAGGTCGCCTGTGCCGCCGCCATGGCAACCGGGCTGCCGGCGAACGTGTTGAAATACGGCGTGGCATCGGCGAAGGCCTGAAGCAGCTGGTCCTGTGCCACCACGGCGGAACAGGCGATGCCGTTGGCCATCGGCTTGCCCATGGTTACCAAGTCGGGCACCACGTCGTGGCGCTGGAAACCCCAGAACTTGCCCGTGCGCGTGAAGCCCGGCTGCACCTCGTCGGCAATATAGAGGCCACCCAGCTCGTGCACCGCTTCCACCACCGGCTTCAGGAATCCGGGCTTGCCGGGGAACACGCCGTCGGAGCTGAAGATGTCATCGATGAGCAGGCCGGCAAACTTGATGCCGTGACGTTCCATGTCGGCCACCTGCTTGCGTACCTCGTTGGCCATCCAGTCGCCGATGTCGTCCGTACCTAGACGGTAGGTGTCGGGCGTGGGAATCATGCGCATGTCGATAGCCATGGGAACATCGGCGCCGATAGAGGGTGAGAGCTTGGTGATAAGGTCGGTGTTGCCGTGGTACGCCTCGCTGGTGACGATGATGCCCGTGCCACCGGTATATGCCTTCGCCACGCGCACGGCCAGGTCGTTCGCCTCGGAACCGGAGAGCAGGAACATCACGCGGTTCAGTTCCTCTGGCATGGTGGAGAGCAGGTCTTCTGCGTAATTGAGGATATTCTCATGCAGGTAGCGCGTGTGGGTGTTGATGAGGCCCAGCTGCTTCGACACGGCTTCCTGAACGGCGGGGTGGCTGTGCCCCAGTGAGGGGATGTTGTTGTACACGTCCAAGTACTCGGTGCCGTCGGCATCGTATAACTTAGTGCCCTTTCCGCGTACCAGATTTAGGGGGTGATGGTAGAACAGGCGGTAGCTTGGCCCAAGGATGGAGCGGCGCTCCACCAACGAACGGGTGCGCCCATCGAGTTCGTCGAGGTACTCCGCCTTAAAGCTGTTTGAATCCATGATGGTTGATGAGGTTCCCATCGCATGCTCCTTATTAGTGCTTTTCAGTGCTCGGCTTGGGCCGCCGACCCCTTCAGAAGGCAGGCCGGCGCTTGCGCCCCTGAGCATGGCAGGCGCCTGTTTCATCTGCGTTTCACCTGCGTGCCCTATGCGTTACGGCGAAAAAAACGTGTCCAGGTTAACACTGCGTTTCACCAAGATAGCCCCATTGTTAACAGCGGAAAACTTGCTTGTTAACGCTTTCGGCGAACGTGTTTTGCCCCGTTTCCATTCGTTAGAGTTCTGGCATCGAATCCACAGAACGGCGGCGCAGAGGCGTCGCAACCAAGCGAAGGAGGCACAGCGATGACGGTTACGGCAACGACGACCCCGCGTGTCGAAGAGACTATTACTGCAAGCGCCGAAGTGCTGGAGCAGACCATTGCCCAAGCAGAAGAGGCCACCAAGGTTGCCGCTGCTGTGAAGGAAGGCGAAGCACTTCAGGCAGACCAACGAAGCGCATCGGGCATCAAGGTGCCCCCGACGCTCACCTCTTCCGGCGGTGCCACGGGCCTTGCGGCATTCGCCGCCTACAGCAAGGGATCGCTTGCTCCCTGGTGGCTGCACGAAGGCGTGTGCCGCGCGTGGGGCTTCAGCGCCTTCGCCACCGAGATCCGCCTTATCACCGTTTCCGAGAATGCGACATATGCGGTGATCCGCGATGGGGAGCCCTTCGCGGTGCTGCGCGTTTCCCAACCCGGATATGTGGGCGGCCCGGCAGCCGTCGAATCGGAGATGGCCTGGCTTTCCGCGCTTCATAACGATGTGGAGGGCGTGAACGTGGTGGATGACATCCCCACCGCATCGGGCAGCGCCGTTGCCCTGATCGGCGATGGCTCGGGCACCACCTGGGCATGCGTATGCACCTCGTTCGTGGAAGGCGTGGTGCTGGAGAACCTTCCCGACCCCTCTTCCTTCTACCACACCATCGGCCACTGGACGGCACTGTTCCACCAGCACTCCCGCACTTGGGGAAAGCCCGAAGGCTTCGAGCGATTCACCTGGGACGTTACCGACATGGTAGGCGAAGCCCCCCGTTGGGGCCGCTGGGAGGACAAAGAGCTTACTCCCGAGGAGTACGCGCTGTTCGAGATGGCGCAGGAAAAGGCCCTTTCCGTTATCTCCCAGGTTCCCAAAACTGCTGAAACCTGGGGGCTTATCCACGCCGATCTGCGCCCCTCCAACATCATCGCCGCGGATGACGGCACGCTTACCGTCATCGACTTCGATGATTCCGGTTTCAGCTACTTCCTGTACGACTACGCTTCGGCTCTTTCCTTCGTGGAACACGAGCCCTATGCCCCCGACATGGCGAAGGCCTGGATGGCCGGTTACCAGGAGGTGACCCCGCTCACACAGGAGCAGATCGAGGTTGCCAGCGCCCTTTCGATGATCCGCCGCCTTCAGATGGTGGGCTGGACTACGAACCACTACCCCGACGCCCTGCCCGACGGCCTCTACGACGCACAGGTACCCGGCACCGTGAAGTGCGCGCGCAACTACCTGGAAAGCTCCACCTGGCTGCTTGATTAGCCGCTCTTGGGAACGCCGATGCGCCGCTGAGCAGCCGCCCCAAGACCACCTGTTAGGAACAACGGATCCTCCGTTTCCATACCCGTATCCCCCGCAAGAAAGGAAGGCCCGCCATGACTCCCCCATCTGCCACTGGCAGCATGACATCCCCTATGGGTGGCATAGCCGCCGAATCAAACAACTACTTCGCTAAACGCGCCTTGAAGAAGGGTTCGGCCGGTTGGCTGCTTTTGGCCGGCCTGGGCGTTTCCTACGTTATCTCCGGTGACTTCTCGGGCTGGAACCTGGGCATGGCGCATGGCGGCTTCGGCGGCTTGCTTATCGCATTCGCTGCCATGGGGCTTATGTACACCTGCATGGTGTTCGGCCTGGCAGAGATGTCTTCCGCGCTGCCGACTGCCGGTGCAGGATACGGGTTCGCCCGCCGCGCGCTGGGCAAGCTGGGTGGGTATGCAACCGGCATCGCCATCCTGATCGAGTACAGCATCGCCCCTGCAGCCATCTCGGTATTCATCGAGGCGTACATCGAATCGCTCGGGTTGTTCCCCGGGCTTGACCCCATCGTGATATACGGAGCCTGCTTCGCGCTGTTCATCGCCATCCACCTTATCGGCGTGGGCGAAGCGCTGAAGGCGATGTTCTGCATCACCGGCATCGCGATTGTTGCCCTGATCGTCTTCGCGGTTGGCATGATCCCGCACTTCGATGCCGCCAACTTGGTTAACCTGGCAGCCGACGGTTCGGCCGGATCCAGCGCCTTCTTGCCTTACGGCTTCAGCGGCGTACTGGCAGCCCTGCCCTTCGGCATCTGGTTCTTCCTGGCGGTTGAGGGCGTGCCGCTGGCTGCCGAGGAGGCCAACGACCCCAAGCGCGACATGCCCCGCGGCATCATCGCAGCCGTTACCGTGCTCGTTATCACCGGCCTTACCGTGCTGTTCCTTTGCACTGGCGGTGCCGGTGCGGCGCTGATGGCGGAATCTGGTGCGCCGCTTCCCGACGCACTGAACGCTGTGGGCGAAACCGGCCTGGCCACCTTCGTGAACTACGCAGGCCTGGCGGGCTTGGTTGCTTCCTTCTTCAGCATCATCTTCGCCTATTCCCGCCAGCTGTTCGCCCTTTCCCGCGCCGGCTATCTGCCCCGCTTCCTTTCGGTTACCAGCAGCCGCAAGACGCCTACCTGGGCGCTTATCATCCCTGGCTGCATCGGCTTTGCTCTGGCTTCAATCCTCCAGGACGGCGACATCCTTATCAACATGGCGGTGTTCGCAGCAGCTGTTTCCTATGCGCTGATGAACCTTTCCCACATCGTGCTGCGCATCAAGGAGCCCGATCTGCCCCGCGCCTACAAGACCCCCGGCGGCGTGGTTACCACCGGCATCGCCTTCGTGCTGAGCTGCGTGGCCATTGTGGCAACCTTCTTCGTTGACACCACCGCGGCAACTTGCGCGGCCGCCGTCTGGGCAGCGTTCATCGTGTACTTCCTGGTGTACAGCCGCCACCACCTGGTTGCCAATGCGCCGGAGGAAGAGTTCGCAGCCTTGGCCGCAGCCGAAAGCGAGCTTCAGTAGCGGGCTTGCCTGCTTAGCCGAACGCCACCGAGCGAACGCTGCTGTTCGGCAGATGAGGCTGGCACCCCGGCCCCTAATCGCAAACAGGGCTCCGTCACCAACTACGGAGCCCTGTTTTTGCTCAATGGAGATGCGCGGAACGGCAGACCTCAGAAAACATCGTCGTAGATATCTAAGCTGCTGTCGTCATCGTCATCGTCATCGAAGCCGTCGAGACCATCGTCGTCGAAGTCGTCCCCAAAATCATCGCTATCGGACAGGGATTCCTCGTCAGAGTCATAGTATCTTCGCCATATCGATATAAATGGCGAAGATACTTGCAAGGTCGCGAAGATACT
>CAVDDI010000013.1:10393-16259 GCA_963607675.1 bacterium
GACCGAACAAATAACGGCTCTGCAGGCTCAGCTGATTGGGAAACATCCCCTAGAAGGCCACCATCGCGTACTGGTAACTGCTCTTCGCCCGGTCCTTCAGATACTCCCGCAGCCCTTGGTCGGTAGCGTAGACGTAGCAACCCTTCATCCCACGCGTCATCAAAGTGCGATACGTGTTTTTGATTATCTCCTCGCCAAGACGTTGCGCCCTCTCCGGTTCCTCTTTGCTCATCTTCTTTAGGCCCTTGATAGAGGAATCGGTTTTTGCGCGCTTCCTAAAATCGGCAACAAGATGATTGTCCTCATAGCGCAAGTCGTCGCCGATAATCACGCCGACGTATTCAAACTCAAGGCCCTGCGTTGTGTGAATGCAACCGGCCTCATTTACTGAATTATCGCTGATGGCGAAAGCCTCGCCGCCATCAAGATTCCAGCTGATCTCGAAATCGTCGATCTTGATCTCGTGGGTATTGGTGTCTGAACGTCCTGCTTTGGGCCATTCCCAACAATATCCCGCCAGAATACGCGAGCTGTTCGTGCTCTCGTTGCGCTCGATCACCCTTTCCCTCATCTGTTGCGGGGTGTCGCACACAAGGAATTCGTAATCGATATCATCCAGATCGTAATTTGCGGTGTCCCGGATGCCCAAGACGTCATCAAGCCATGCGAGATACCCATCGGAGCCGTTGCAACGGAACTGAGAATTCAGCTCTTCTACATAGACCTCCGAGCCATTAACTGCGGCCCACCGCTTGATCTCATCCACGCTCCCAATATCCTTGACGGTAACGCGCTGGCTTTCATCGATGAAAAAGACGCTGAGTCTGGCCGCGCGGATGATCTCATGGATCTGATTGGTGCCCAAATTCCCGTACATTCCTGATTTCTCATTTAAACGATGCGCTTCATCGGCGAGGATGACCCCCACGGCGTTTTCTGGAGCGTCAACGTAGGCGCCGGAGCCTTTAAACATATTGTCGATGCAGCTCTTTGTTCGATGTCCCTTAAGCTTGCGGGCGTAGACAGTGCGTGGGGCACTGTTTTTCGAGCAATACTGGGCGAAAACGCCTTCCTGAGTCAGGCGGGCAAGTAGGTTGATGGCGATAACGGTCTTCCCAGTGCCAGGGCCGCCAATTGCGATGAGCGTGCGTTTCTTTCCATCACGCTCGCACTTTCTGGACAGCTCCATTATCTGCTCGAAGATCACCTTCTGATCGTCAATAAGGTTGAACTCGGGGTTGCCCTCGAGCATACCGACGATGGCGTTTTGGAGGCTCTTGGAAGGTTTGATGCGGCCATTGTCTATCTCATAGATAATCTCCCCGCCGTCATCCCCCTCAACAACGACGTTTTTAATGTACTCGCGCAATTTCCGCACATCGCCTTTAGTGAAAGCGGGCGCATCATCCAGGTACTCCTGATAAATAGGATCATCTAAAGGGTCGCTCTTTTCGCGAAGATAGTTATGCAGGTAGGCGCAAGGCCATAGCCCCACGTTGGCGACCTGTGCATATTCGTTGTAGTCCCTGATCACCTCGGCATAGCTCCAAGCCTGGTATGAAGGATGGACCACACGCCTGTTGGCACCGCCCGTAAAGGTTTCAACGAGGCCATCGGCTCCCTCCACCTTGCTGAGCTTTTCCCATTGCTTCAACTCGATGATCACCACATTGGCTGCGCGTTTCGCATCGTAGCCTGACACGAGGAAATCCACGCGCTTTGCGGTGTTAGGGAGGTTGTATTCAATGGCAACCCCGGAATCTTGTGGGATGCCTTCATCGTTAAGCACCTTGTACATGTACTCAAGGGAATGCACCCATGAGCGGAATTCCGCATCTGCCGTCCTTCTATGCATCTTCTTTAAGATGCTATCGCGAATGCTATAGGCAATGGTGTCTTCTTCGACTTCGGTCATGAAGTCGGATTTGCTTCCGCTGTAGATAATCATGACTGCAGCTCTGTGTACTTCCTCGAATTTCCCCAGGATTTGTCAACTGGGTACTTTCGAGCATTGGCATCGATTTTGGAGCTTACCGCATCGGCGAGATCGACTCCCAGGGTGTCGGCCAAATATGTACAGTAGATAACGACGTCGGCAAGCTCTTCGATCATGGCCTCTCGCTTTTGGGGCGCCTCCAAATCTGTGCCAGACCACTGAAATATCTCGAGAAGCTCAGCTGCCTCCAAGCTGATGGAGATGGCAAGATCCTTTGGATTGTGAAACTGAGACCAAGCGCGTTCCTCACGGAAAGCGATGGCTTTTTGCGCGGCATCTTCAAACAACATCCTTGCTTCTCCCCTAATTGTCTGGACTTCCGCCGAAAAGCAAAACAGGTCAGAAGATTCAACCTTCTGACCTGCTGAAATATCTTGGTCGCGGGGGCTGGATTTGAACCAACGACCTCCGGGTTATGAGCCCGGCGAGCTACCAGACTGCTCCACCCCGCACGATCAATCGCTATTGCGCGAACCGCTTTGTGCGACTTTTCTAATATACAGATGCCCGCCAGTTAACGCAACTGAAATAATCCCACTCCAAATGATGCACACATTTAACTGCGCTTACAGAGAGGGCACCCAAGCAGTCTGCGAGGACCGACGATGTAAGCGTGAGGGCGGACAGCTCGGCAATTCAGCAGATCGAACGCAGGGCAGACAAGCCACACGCCCAAGCGCCATCGCCATGGCTAGAACAGCAGGAACGCCTTCGCCAAGATGAAACCGATGATGCCGCAGCCAGGGAACGTAAGCACCCAAGTAAGCACCATATGGCTGGCCTTGTTCCATTTCACGCTGCTCAAACGCTTCGAGGCACCCACGCCCATAACGGCCGTGGTGGTGGTATGCGTGGTGGAAACGGGCATGCCGGTGAAGGTAGCCAATCCAATGCAGAAGATGGAGGCCAAGCACACGCACGTGCCCTGGTGCGTTTCCATCTTCACCATGTCCATGCCAACGTTCTTGATGATCTTCTTGCCGCCGATGGCCGTGCCCAGGCCCATAGCCGTGGCGCACAGGATGATGAGCCAGAATGGGAACGAGGCATTATCGGGATCGGCCCCCATGCCCATGCACAGCATGATGCCCATGAGCGAAATGGAGAGGAACTTCTGGCCGTCCTGCGCGCCATGCATAAGGGCAACACCTGCACCCGAGATGCACTGGGCCCAGCGCCAGCCCTTGGCGGCGCGGCGGCGATCGGTGTTACGGGCGGCACGTTCCACTATCTTGGTGAACAACCAACCGCTGCCAAAGCCCAGACCCGTGGAGATAAGCAGGCCGTACACGACCTTCATCCATTCGGCACCGTTCACGCCATCGATGCCACCCTGGAGCGCAATGGCTGCACCGGTAAGGCCGGCAATGAGCGAATGGCTCTGCGAAGTGGGAATACCCAGATACCAAGTGGCAACGCCCCAAACGATGATGGCGACCATCGCCGCCGCAAGCGCAAGCAATGCCGCGTGGTTGTCGCCCCCGAAGTTCACCATGCCGAAGATGGTCTTCGCAACTGCGGCGGAAACAGAGGTGATAACCACCAGACCGATGAAGTTGCAGGCTGCCGCCATCATGATGGCCGTATTCGGGCTCATGCTGCGGGTGCCGACAACTGTGGCGATGGCATTGGGGGCATCGGTTGCGCCGTTAACGACGGTGGCGCCAAGGGTTAGAACCAGAACAACGGCAAGGACAGGGCTTCCCGCCAAGGCAGATAAGAACGCACCGAACTCTATCAATTGCCAACGCCCTCCAGGACTATGCGTCATGCTGTGGGTTTAACGAAAATCTAACCCGCAGACCCATTAATTTAACGTCCTTGCAATGATACGGGAAATGAAAGCGGTTCGGCACCGCAACCAGCAACCGAACCACTTAAGTTCCCGGCAATTGTCGGCAAAAAGCTACGCTTCGCTGGGCAATGTCGTATTTTCCTTAGCCGAACGCCCCTCGAAGAAGCACTGCACAAGGTACCCCGCAACGAATATGGCGCACACGGTGGGCACCACGAAGAACATGTAGGGTAGATACGCCGCAACGGTAAGGATCAGCGTTCCCAGCACTCCAGCACCCGCGGGGCGCATCTTCGGCAGCAAACGGCACCCCAGCACATACCCCGCAAACGGGATGGAGAACAGCCACAGCACCGCCATGACAATGAGCATCAGGACGCTGATGGGCGCCGTCACCAACGGGAACAGGAGCAGCAGCGCAACAAGAGGCGCCGAAACAAAAGCCACGGCACCCGAAAGGAACAGCTTCCCAAGCTTTTCCTTGCTCATCTGCGTTGCACGGCGGAGGGAAGATCCGAAAAGGAATGCGAAGAGCAAAGCCAACAGCATATGAGCCACGCAGGAGAACAGGCACGGGGCTATGAGAGATGCGGCGGGGCTAGTTTCCCCATCTTGCGAAGCGCCTTGGAGGGCGGAATCATATTGCAGCTGGGAAACCGATGCGCCCTCTTCGATGGTGACCTGCGCGTCGGCGGGAACGGTGAGCGTGCCGGACACCGACGTGCCCTTGGCAACGTACACGGTGCCGGCAAGCAGCTGCACATCCCCTTCGTAAGTACCGGCCAAGCTCACCGACCCCGCTGCGATGGCAGCCCCTTTGTAGGAACCCGCAAGGCTTACCTCGGACGCCGCCACGTACACCCCGTTTGCCGTGGTCTGCGCATCGATGGAAACGCTACTGCCCGCGATGGTGAGGTTGTTGCCAACCGACACGTTGCGCACCTCGACGCTCTGCCCGGCTGCCCGAAGGCTGCCTGCTATCTGAGAGTTCGACACATGAAGATCCTGACCGGCGAGGAGGGCGCTGCCTCCCCTGCCCTCGCCAACGGAAAGGTCGGTGGCGTTCAGAGCCTGGCCAACCCAGTACAGGTCGCACCCCACCTGAATGCCGCGTACGTCCCGTTCCGCCAAGAACGCGTTACCCGTGACCTGATCTTGGTAGGTTGATCCTTCGACCGAGCCCTTATCGAACGCAGAACTCGACGCGAATGCCGCGCCGGGAACGCAAAGCACCAACGCCAGCACGGCCGCCAGCAAGACTTTCTTCATAGGGAACCCTTTCTCCATGGATATCTACCCCTCGGTGGTAACCGTGACTTCATCGATTGCGATAGAACGCAGATACTCCTTATCGAGGATGCACCCCAAGCCGGCGGGATGGCTGGGCTCGTTCACCCGCAGCTGCCCATCGGAAAGCCGGAGGGGCGGAAGGGCGGTATCGTGCGCGAAGTACGAGCTGAAGTCCGATACATCGGGCTGGATCTGCATGCCCGGCAAGGTGGCGAACGCCGCATGCATGCGCTTGGATACCCCGGTATCGAACATACCGCCCATCCACGCCTGCTTGCCGCAGCTGCGCAGCCATCCGTAGAAATCAAGGGTGGGCTGGATGCCGCCGAACTTGGCGATTTTCAGCGCATAGCACTTAAGATTGTCGAACTCCATGGCCCGCTGCATGTCGCTGGCCGTGACAACCGATTCGTCCAGGCATACCGGCGTTTTCAGCTCGTCCTGCAACAGGGAAAGACGTACGAACAGGCTCTTTTCCCCGCTGCGCGGAACATAGCCGGGGTTGTACGGTTCCTCGATGCAGGCAAGCCCCAGCGTATCGAGCTTGCACAGCACGTCCAGATCCGATTCATCGAACGACTGGTTGGCATCGAGCATGATGGTAAGGTCGGGATAGGCAGCGCGCACGGCCGAAACGCACTCGAAGCAGCCTTCAGGCTGCACCTTCAGCTTCACCCGCGTGTAGCCCTGCGAAACCAAGGCGCCTACCTTGGCCAGCACCTCTTCAACGGAACCGATGCCCACCACGGCCCCGCCCGAAACCACCTCTTGCCCAGAGCCACCGA
>CAVDDI010000013.1:16525-17836 GCA_963607675.1 bacterium
TCTTCCACTTCGACGAAGAACGACTCACGCTCGGAGATGGTTCCTTTGCTGGTCTTGATGGGATGGACGAACGGCTGTTTCACGCGAAACAGCGTGAGGGATTTGATATCTATGCGCTTGTCGTAACGCTGCTTCAGGGCACGACGGTCCGTCTTGCCCGCAACGGTTCGCGGGAATTCCGGCAACACCAGGATATGCTTCGGGTGGTGTAGGCGCGACATATGCCCATCAAGGAAATCGTGCACCATGCGGGCGAATTCCTGCGGGCAGGAAGCAGCCGATATCCCCGTTTCCTGGGGGTCAAGCCCCAGAACCTCATGGTCGTGCGCAACGGCGTCGGCGGAATAGTCGGCCTCAATGAAGGCCACGGGGCGGTACCCCCATACCTCATCGGCCGTGCCGAACACGTACGCATCCTTCACGCCGGGGATGCCCAACAGCACGTCGCACACCTCTGCCGGATAGATGTTCTCGCCGCCCGAGATGATGAGGTCTTCGGTACGCGCGTACACGCGAAGAAGGCCGTTGCGGTCGATGGACGCACGGTCGCCCGTTACGAAGAAGCCGTCGGCGCTCTGCGCTTTTCGCGCGTTCAGGTACCCCTCGAAGATACCCGCGCCCTTTAGGTGAAGCTGGCCGATGCCGTCAGCATCGGGGCTTACCACACGTGCCTCGTAGCCGGGGAGCATCTGCAGGCCGCCATCGAATCCGCGGGTCACAAGCGCCGTGGCAACCGCGCTTGAGGTTTCGGTCATTCCGTAGCTGGAATACACCTTCGCCTTGGCGCGCAGGGCGCCGCGGATGGTCTTCCCGTTCAGCTCGGCCCCGCCAAGAAGTATGCAACGGTACTGGCTAAGCACCTTGTCGTGGTCGTTCTCCACCAAATCGGACAGTATCTTGTCAACCACCGAGATGTGCGTGGCCCGGAAGCTCAGCGCATCGTTCAGGATGCGCTGAGGGCTGTAGTTCTCGTAAACGATGAACGAACTGCCGTTCAGCAGAGAGCGCACCATGATCTGGAAGCCGCCGATATGGCACATGGGCAGCACGCACTGCCACACGCCGGCACCCGGCTCCATCAGCACCTCGTTGAGGGAAGCGGCAGACGCCATGATGGATTCCCAGGTGAGCATGGCGGCCTTCGGCGTTCCCGACGAACCGGAGGTGAACATGACGATCCCAGCCGCACGGGCATCCCAAGCGCCCTCGCACTCGCGGGCGTACGACTCAAGCGCCGCCGCCTTAGGCAAAGACGCCTCGGGCAGGTCGGCGAACTCCATCTGGTCGTACCCGGTGGCATCGATCATCAGG
>CAVDDI010000014.1:0-17350 GCA_963607675.1 bacterium
GTCATGGCCCTCGAGCGCATCCCCGCAGACATCCGCGCCGCCGGCGGCGTATCGCGCATGAGCGACCCGAAGATGATCAAGGGCATCCAGGAAGCGGTTTCCATCCCCGTTATGGCCAAGTGCCGCATCGGGCATTTCGTGGAGGCGCAGCTGCTGGAAGCCATCGAGATCGACTACATCGACGAATCGGAGGTGCTCTCCCCCGCCGATGACACCTACCACATCGACAAGACCAGGTTCTCCGTCCCCTTCGTTTGCGGAGCCCGCGACTTGGGCGAAGCCCTTCGCCGCGTTGCCGAGGGCGCAACCATGATCCGCACCAAAGGCGAGCCGGGAACCGGCGATGTGGTTCAGGCGGTACGTCACATGCGCAAGATGAACGCGCAGATCCGCCATGTGGTTTCCCTGCGCGAAGATGAGCTGTTCGAAGAGGCCAAGCAGCTGGCCGTGCCCGTCGAGCTGGTGCGCTACGTCCATGCGAACGGCAAGCTGCCCGTGGTGAACTTCGCCGCTGGCGGTGTGGCCACCCCGGCCGATGCAGCGCTGATGATGCAGCTGGGAGCCGAAGGCGTGTTCGTGGGTTCCGGCATCTTCAAGTCGGGCAACCCCGCCAAGCGCGCCCAGGCAATCGTGAAGGCAGTCACCAACTACACCGATGCCAAGCTCATCGCCGAGCTATCCGAGGACCTGGGCGAAGCGATGGTGGGTATCAACGCCGACGAGATCGAGCTCATCATGGAAGAGCGCGGTCGCTGATGGCTACCGCCATCCTGGCCTTGCAGGGGGCCTTCATCGAGCACCGCAGGAAGCTCGAGTCGCTGGGGGAAGCGTGCGTGGAGATCCGCCAAACCTCCGACTTGGAAGCATCCTTCGACAGGCTGGTCCTTCCCGGAGGCGAAAGCACCACCCAGGCCAAGCTCCTGCATGAGCTTGGCCTGCTTCAGCCACTCAAAGCCCGCATCGAGTCGGGCATGCCGGTGCTTGCCACCTGTGCCGGGCTGATCCTTCTGGCAAAAACCGTAGAAGGCACCGGCGACCTGGAGAACCTTAACCCCGCAGCTGCAGAAAAGCGATTGCAGGTGCAGGGATTCGGCACACTGCCCGTAACGGTTCGCCGCAACGCGTACGGCAGGCAGCTGGGCAGCTTCCATGCCTATGGTGAATTCGGCAGCTTAGGCAACGTTCCCATGACGTTCATCCGTGCGCCCTACATCACCAAGGTTCGCGGCAACACCCAGGTGCTAGCCGAGCACAAGGGAAACGTGGTAGCCGTGCAGAACGGAAGCCAACTGGGCATGGCATTCCACCCCGAGCTCGATAGCGACAACCGCATCCACGAGCTGTTCCTTTCGCTTTAATCAGAGCCAGGGGCATTTCCCACCGCATCAAGGCATACCCAGAAAGAAAGGCTCTTACCTTTCCAAACGCAACAACGCCATGGAACCCGCTGCACGATGCGGGGCTCCATGGCGTTTTCGGTTCGATGGCAAACCTGCTCAGGGGCGGCAGTGGAAGACACGATGCAGGATCCGTTTTCAGCAAGAGGGAAAACGGGCGGACCTTGGGCTTTGCGCCCTAGCCGCCTTGCCCTGTTCCCGCCGATGCCAGTTGGTTGGCGTCTACACGCGGAAACGGCCTATCCGCGCTCCTGCCTGGAGGCAGCCTCGTCCATCTTCTTCACCATGTCCTCGGCACAGGGGCAATGGTCGGGGTTATGGGCGCTGCAGCCGCCGCATTCATCGCAGGCGATATGCTTGCCCTGCTTATGGGCGCGAACCCAACTGGCAACGATGGCCGCCACCACGGCAATAAGGACAATCAGCACGATTGCGGATCCAAGGTTCATATCAAATCACCCCTCTTTGGGAAACACGAAGGCCGCGGGCCCACCATAGCATCTGGCAAGCCCGCGGCCGATTCGTGCAACTAAGCCGAAACCTGGTTTACGCCTCGTCTACGGAACGGGCTGCAGCCTTGCCCTGCCACTTGTTGGGGCGGAAGAGCAGCCACAGGAACGCGGCGAAGAGGACGATTGCCACAACCGTGAACGGGTTGAACGAAACCTCGCCCATGGCCAGGCCAGCGAACTGGTAGATCCACAGGGACACGACCCAGGCGATGCCGCACTGGTAGCCGATGGCAGCCCAGAACCACTTGCGGTTGTTCATCTCGCGCTTGATGGCGCCCATTGCAGCGAAGCAAGGTGCGCACAGCAGGTTGAATGCCAGGAACGCGTAGCCGGAGCAGTAGGTGAACGCAGCCTGAACGTTTGCATACCAGCCGGCATCGCCGTTGTACAGGATGCCGAAGGTGGAAACAACGTTCTCCTTCGCGATAAGGCCGGTGATGGTCGCAGAAGCTGCCTGCCAATCTCCGAAGCCCTGGCCTGCCCAGATCCAGCAGATCGCGCCGCCGATGACGGCCAAGATGGAATCGCTCTGATCCTCGACGGCAACCAGGCCCTCTGCGGTGACTCCGTAACCGGAGATGAACCAGATAAGGATGGATGCCACCAGGATGATGGTGCCGGCCTTCTTGATGAACGACCATGCGCGTTCCCACATGCTACGCAGCACAGCGCCGATAGTGGGAAGGTGGTAGGCCGGAAGCTCCATGACGAACGGTGCCGGGTCGCCCGCGAAGAAGCGGGTCTTCTTCAGCACAATGCCGGAGCACAGGATGGCGATGATACCCAGGAAGTAAGCGCTCGGGGCAACCCACCATTCGCCGCCGTACACAGCGCCAGCGAACAGCGCGATGATGGGCAGCTTTGCGCCGCAGGGAATGAAGGTCGTGGTCATAACCGTCATGCGGCGGTCGTTCTGGTTCTCGATGGTGCGGGACGACATGATGCCGGGAACGCCGCAGCCGGTGCCGATGAGGATCGGGATGAACGACTTGCCGGAAAGGCCGAAGCGACGGAACACGCGGTCCAGGATGAAGGCGACACGGGACATGTAGCCGCAGGACTCCAGGAAGGCGAGCATCAAGAACAGCACCAGCATCTGGGGAACGAAGCCGAGCACTGCGCCGACGCCGGCGATGATGCCGTCAAGGATAAGGGCCTTCAGCCAATCGACGCACTGGATGGAGTCCAGGCCGTCTTCGACAAGCGTGGGGATACCCGGAACCCAGAAACCGTACTCGGTGGGATCGGGCTCGCTGCCCTCAAGCTCTTCGGCGTACTTGTCGTAGTCGGCTTCCTGAACCTCGCCCTCATCATCGACGTAGGTTGCCACGATCTCGGCTTCCGCTGCCTCATCCGCGAACGAATCGGACTCAGGGTCAAGGCCGGCCTCGATTGCAGCCTCCTCATATGCGGCGATTACCTTCTGGTCTCCTGCATAGGGCGCAAGCACATCAAGGGCTTCCTGATATGCCGCCGCATCGACTTCAACGGTCTCGTTCTCGCCAGATTCGTCGTCGTACGACTCGAAGCTGGCCGTCAAGCCAGCTGCCTCAGCCTCTTCCACAAAGGTATCGGACTTGGCGTCCAAGCCCGCTTCATCGGCTGCAGCCTCGAAGGCCTCTACAGAGCTTTTGGCATTGTCGTATTCGTCGGTAGCCTCATCGAGCTGCTCCTGGCCAGCACCGATGTACCAGCCATCACCGAAGACGCCATCGTTTGCCCAGTCTGTGGCAACAGTGCCAACGGTGGTTACCGCGATGTAGTACACCAAGAACATGACCACCACGAAGATGGGAAGTGCCAGGATTCGGTTGGTTACCACACGGTCGATCTTGTCGGAGGTGGTCATGACGCTCGAAGAGCTCTTGCTGCGGCAATTGTCGATGATGTTGGAGATATGCGAGTAGCGATCGTTGATGATCACGCTCTCGGTATCATCATCGGCTTCCTTTTCCAGCTTCTCGATGATGACGGAAACATCAGGAGCCGAAGGCAGGGAGGCGATGATCTTCTCGTCCTTCTCCAACAGCTTGATGGCGTAGAAGCGCTTCAGCTTCTCAGGGATGTCAGACGGAAGGCGGTCGATGATGCCGGAAAGCGCTTCCTCTGCAGGAGCAGAGAACGTGATCGGCGTCGCCGGAGCGGCGGACCCGATGGTCTTCAGGCAGTTGACCACTTCATCGATGCCCTCGTTGCGAAGAGCCGAGATCTCGATGACGTTGCAGCCAAGCTCCTTGGCCAGGGCATCGGAATGGATCTCGTCGCCGCGCTTGCGCACGACGTCCATCATGTTGATGGCGATGACCACCGGAACGCCCATTTCGAGCAGCTGGGTGGTGAGGTACAGGTTGCGCTCGAGGTTGCTGCCATCGACGATGTTCAGGATGGCATCGGGCTTTTCCTGGATAAGGAAGTTACGGGCAACAACCTCTTCAAGGGTATACGGGGAAAGGGAATAGATGCCAGGGAGGTCGGTGATCTCGATGGACTTGTCGTCCTTGAGCTTACCGCCCTTCTTCTCTACGGTTACGCCAGGCCAGTTGCCAACATACTGGTTGGAACCGGTAAGCGCGTTGAACAGGGTTGTTTTGCCGCTGTTCGGGTTGCCGGCAAGTGCAACTCTCATTCATTCCTCCATTCTTTGTTAGATAAAGCTAACTGATGGGCTTAAAAAAGACCGCTGGGGAAGCGGCCGGGAGCACGAGTGCCAGTCAGCCAAAAGATACTTGCTTAACCCTTTGGCAGACGGGCATTTACTCGACCTCGATCATTTGCGCGTCTTCCTTGCGCAGCGACAGCTCGTAGCCGCGAACAGTGACTTCCACCGGATCGCCCAGGGGCGCTACCTTGCGTACGTAGACCGAGCAGCCCTTGGTGATGCCCATGTCCATGATGCGGCGCTTAACGGCGCCGGTGCCTGCGAGCTTCACAACGGTTACGGTTTCACCGTTCTTTGCTTCTCGAAGAGTCTTCACGTATTCCTCCTTCCGTTTCTTCGCTGGGGGGTGCGATATGCAACGGAGAGCCTGCTAAACCATGATGTGCTTGGCAAGCTCCGAGGAGAGCGCAACGCGTGCGCCCTTCACGTTGACGATAAGGTTGCCGCCGTTGAGGGAGATCACCGTGATCTCGTCGCCGGGGATGAAGCCGAGGTTCTCCAAATGACGATGAAGGTCGCCATCACCACGAAATGCCTTTACCCGGTAAACGCCATTGCTCTTCACTTCGGACAAGACCATTTGGAACCCCTTCGATGAACAACATGCATAGCGATTGCATGTTATCTACAGCTAACTATCAGACAATGTTAACCTGATCGAACAAAGTTGGCAATGGATAACTCTCCTTGAAGCCGGCGGGCGGCCGATTTAACCCCTTGAAACATGCCTCGCCCGATGAGCCAACAGGACGGTTTCCACTAGGACCTTAGGGCAAACTCACCTGTTCAGGATCTGATCTGGGGCATCTTCGAACCACTATCGGAAGCCATCGGAGGAACCGTCATCAACTTCGCCTTGAGACAAAAAACCCTCCAGCTGTTCCGGTTCGATCGAGGCATCGGTAAGCCCTAGGTCAAAAGCATCCGAAACCGCAAGCGCCTGGGCGCGCCGAAGCGCAGCTGCGCTCTCGTCGCCCGCCTGCTTGAGGTAAGTCGAGGAGAGCAGCAAAGATCGGGACACGTAGCCCATCAACTGGGGGTCGGGCTGCGAAAGCTGCAGCATAGCGGCCATGGATTCGGGGGTCATGCGAAGCAGCAACGACCCGTCCATCTCGGTGGCATCTTCCAGCGATGCATCCAAGAGCTCGGCGGCAGCACGAGGGTCGTTATCCCCATTGGCCCGCTGCAGGCTTTCGCGGATGGCGCCCGCCAGCATCAGGAACATGCGCATAAGATAATCCTGAGTGAACATGCTATTCCCCTCCTGGGCAACGTATTCCCAAATGGCCGTATGCGCGCTCTGTGGCCTGCCGCCCCTTAGGGGTACGCACCAGCAAGCCCTGCTGCAGGAGATAGGGCTCGTACACGTCTTCGATGGTGTCAGGCTCTTCCGAAAGGGCAGAAGCCAGCGTGGTAAGGCCAACCGGGCGTCCTGAGAACTGGACGCAGAGGAGCTCCAGTATGCGATTGTCCACTGGGTCGAGCCCGAGGGAATCCACCTCGAAGAAGGCCAATGCCTGGGCGGCACAGTCTTCGTCTATCGGCGATATGCCCTTCACCTGAGCCCAATCGCGCACGCGCTTCAGCAGGCGGTTTGCCAAGCGCGGAGTGCCTCGGCTGCGTCGGGCAATCTCCAGCGCGCCCTCTTCCAGGATGTCCACATCCAGGATGTTGGCCGAACGGCGCACGATAAGCGCCAACTCTTCGGGTGCATAGTAGTTCAAGCGGAACGCGATGCCGAAACGGTCACGCAAGGGACCGGTTAACAGGCCGGTCCTTGTTGTTGCGCCGATCAAGGTGAAATGTGGCAGATCGAGGCGGATCGAACGGGCAGCCGGGCCCTTGCCCACCACGATATCGAGCGCAAAATCCTCCAATGCGGGGTAAAGGACCTCTTCCACCATGCGGTTCAAACGATGGATCTCATCGATGAACAGCACATCGCCCTCTTCGAGGTTGGTGAGGATCGCCGCAAGATCGCCTGTACGCTCGATGGCGGGGCCGCTGGTTGTCTTTATGCGCACGCCCAGCTCGTTGGCAACCACGGCGGCAAGCGTGGTCTTGCCTAGGCCCGGAGGGCCCGAGAACAAGATATGGTCTACCACGTCGTTGCGAGCACGCGCCGCCTCGATGAGAATGGAAAGGCTGTCCTTCACCTTCGACTGCCCCAAGTACTCGGAAAGGCGCACGGGGCGCAAGCTGCGGTCTAGGGCAAGATCGTCTTCCACCAAGCCCACCGAGCAGGTACGCTCGGCCGCACCGGCGGAAGTGCGCTGCGGATTGCCGGGCGCCGCCATGGGCGCCTCGAACAACGCGCTCTCTATTTCAAGGTCATTGGACAACGGAACACCTTACCAACGGATGACTTACTTACCCAAGCGCTTCAAAGCGTACTGCAAAAGACCCGCCTCGTCTGCATCGGGCGAAGCCCCCCTCAGGGCAAGCTCGGCCTCTTCCGAAGTGAAGCCCATGGAAAGCAATGCCTCTGCCGCGCCCTTCTTGGCATCGGCGGATCGAGCGGAAACGCTCGACGGCAAACCCTGATCAGAAGCAGCAAACGAGTCTTTCAGCTCCAAAACGATGCGCGAGGCCATCTTCTTCCCCACGCCCGGAACACGCTGGATGGCCGCAAGATCTTGCGCGGCTATAGCCGCAATAACCTCTTCAGGGTCGTACGTGGACAGCACCGAAAGGGCCACTTTCGGTCCCACGCTCGAAACCGAGATGAGCCTTGCGAACACTTCCTTTTCGCCCTGAGAGCTGAAGCCGTATAGAACCAGGGCATCGTCGCGCACCTGAAGATGGGTTAGAACCTGGACGCGTTCGCCCACCTGGCCAAGGCGTGAAAGCCCCCTGCCCGACATGGCGACCTCATAGCCGATGCCACCCACCTCGATGATGGCGGAGCCGGCGGTTTTCGCAGCGAGCACACCGTGCAAAAAGGAGATCATGGCCGAACTTTCCTTTCCTGAGCGCCGAATGAATGGGTGGTGAAGCATATGGCAGCGGCGAGTGCATCGGCCGCATGATCGGGCGAGGGAGGCTTCTCCAATCCAAGGAGCCGCTGCACCATATACTGCATCTGCCGTTTGTCGGCAGAACCCGAGCCAACCACCGCGAGCTTTATCTGGCTCGGCGAATACTCCGCCAAGCCCATGCCCGCCCCCGCGCAGGCAACCAACGCCGCACCGCGCGCCTGGCCGGTGGCGAAGGCGCTTTTCGCATTGTTGCCGAACCACACGGTTTCGATGGCGACGCTTTCCGGCTCGTACCGCCGAACCACTGCGCAAACCTGTTGGTAGATGGTTCCCAGGCGATCATGCAGCAAGGAATCGGGGTCGGTTTCCACGCAGCCATAGGCAACGCAGGATAGCTTCGATCCATGTTGGCTGACCACACCCCATCCCGTATGGGCAAGGCCGGGGTCTATGCCGAGTATTGTGCGGTAGCTGGCCATGATCCCCTTCCAAACAAACATTTGTTCGTATGGTAGCACAACAAACTAAGAAACGTGCGGCTGGGATCAGGCTCATTGCGAAGAACCAGGACGATGCGGATACCCCTCGGCAAACCCTGGGCCAATCCGAGGCAAGCGCCCATTCCTTCGGAACCGGCAACTGCAACCAGGAAGAATATCGGGGGCTGGCGCGAAGGGGTTCGGAAGACGCTAGAGGCCAATGCTCCTGAAGTACTCGAGCCACTTATCGAAGGACTCATCGCTGATGGCATGCTCCATCTGGCAGGCTTCCTCTTCAGCGACCTCAAGTGAAAGACCAACCTTCTCGTTCAGGAAACGGGTGAGCTTCTCGTGGCGCTCGAGCACCGACTTGCCGTAGTTGTACCCATCTTCGGTAAGGGTGATGTCGCCGTAATAAGGCTGGTCAAGCATGCCGGAGGCCTTAAGGCTTGCAACCGCTTTCGAAACGGAGGCCTTCGAGACCCCCAGCTTGGAGGCGATATCGACCGAGCGAACCGCCTTCGTGTCGGTGCCGCCAAGCATGACGATGGCCTCAAGGTAGTCCTCGTGCGACATGGATACCTTTTCCATATTCCATTTCCCCTCTCCGGCAAAACCGGCTTCAGAACAGATTGCACTGCCATGCAAGAACAGGGCTCATGGTGAAATCTGCCCTTTTACGCTGAAACGCTGCGGTAGGGTACTGCAGCGCATGCGTGAAATGAGCGTTTCGAATGCAACATGCATAGCTAGCTCCATAGTATACTTGTCCCACACTGCAAACCTTCACGAAAGATGGATTCATGCCTACCAATCGTTACGTTGATACCCGCGGAAAGTGCGCCGAGCCGGCAACCTTCACCGAAGCCGTCGTGAAAGGCCTCGCCGATGGCGGCGGGCTCTTCGTCCCCGAAACGCTCCCTCAACTGAGCCTGGAAGAGATCCTATCCTTGGCAAAGCTTCCCTATGCCAAGCGTGCGGCGTTCATCTACCGCGCCTTCAACATCGACCTGCCCGATGGCAAGATCGACGAGCTTATGGAAGCCACCTACGGGAACCGTTTCGACGACGAGGCCATCTGCCCCATCCATTCCATCAATGAATCCACTCATGTGCTTGAGCTTTGGCATGGCCCCACCAGCGCCTTCAAGGACATGGCGCTGCAATGCCTGCCCAACTTCTTCAGCGCCAGCGCGCAGCAGCTGCGCGAGCAGGGCAAACTCGGCAACACCTTCCTTATCTTGGTGGCAACCTCTGGCGATACCGGCAAAGCCGCGCTTGAGGGCTTCAAAGACCAAGACGGCGTCAAGATCGCGGTCATGTACCCCGATGGCGGCGTAAGCGACATCCAGTACAAGCAGATGGCAACCCAGGGCGGCGGCAACACCATGGTTTGGGCCGTGAAGGGCAACTTCGACGATTGCCAGACCGGCGCGAAGAACGTCTTCGGCGACGAGGCCTTCGCCAAGCAGCTCATGGACAACAGCCAGGTTGCCCTTTCCAGCGCGAACTCCATCAACTGGGGCCGTCTGCTTCCCCAGGTCGTGTACTACGTTTCCAGCTATGCCGAGCTCGTTGCCCAAGGCAAGCTCGAAGCCGGCAAGCCGCTAGACGTCTGCGTTCCCACCGGCAACTTCGGCAACATCCTTGCAGCTTGGTACGCAAAGCAGATCGGCACGCCGCTGGGCACCCTGTTCTGCGCCAGCAACGAGAACCGCGTGCTCACCGATTTCATCAACACCGGCAGCTACGACATATCCGACCGCAAGTTCGTGCTCACCCCGTCCCCTTCTATGGACATCCTGGTTTCCTCGAACGTGGAGCGTCAGCTCTTCGAGCTCACTGGGCGCAACGCGCAGGCAATCGATACGTGGATGGGCGAGCTCAAGCAGAACAAGAAGTTCTCGGTAGACGCCGAAACCCTTGCCAAGCTGCAGGCAGACTTCAAGTCCGATTCCGTCGATAGCGCAACCTGCCTGGCAACCATCAAGGAAGTGCTTGATGAGCACGGCTACCTCATCGATCCTCACACCGCCGTTGCCTACAAGGTTGCCGAGCGCCTTCGCGGAAAGAACCCAGTGCTCATCGCCTCCACCGCCCATTGGGCGAAGTTCGGAGAGAACGTGTATCGCGCCCTTCACGAGCTGAACCCCGGTGAAAGCCTGCCGGCGCAAGTGGCTAGCCTCAGCGGATGCCAACTGAACGACCTCATCGCCGAAGAGGCAAACAGCCATAACATCCCGAAGGGCCTGGCGGAGCTCGACTCGCTCCCCATCCGCTTCAAAGAGGTAATCGAGGGCACAACGCCCGCCATCGAAGACGCAGTGCTCTCGTTCCTGGAATAGGCGGACGATTCTCGTCCAAGGCCAGCCGGGACAATCGGCTCCAACCAAGCCGCAACTGCGAGCCCCCTGCCTGCGCAAAAGCAGACAGGGGGCTCTTGCTTACCGTCGCGAATGCCGTTATTCAGTGGAAGCAGCCCCGTACTCAGAGCGGGCATCCTGGGCAACCTTGATGCTGATGATCACCTCCATCAGCTGATCGGGACGTATCGGCTTTCCAGGCTTGCTTTCACAGGAGGCAGTCAACCCCTCGGGGACGTTGACCGTGATCCCAAACGGCCCGCCCACAGGAACCGCCGCAACCTCGATGGACTGCGCTTCCATAGGGCCTTCGTCATCATCAAGCCTGCCATCCGGGCCCAAGAAGGCATTATCGCCTTCGTCGGAAGGCGCCTCATCGAATACGGCAGCAGAAGCAGCAGGAACCTCACGCCCTCCTTCCCAAGGGGCCGATCCTTCGCCTGAGTGCAGCCAACCATCTAACGACCCATCGCCCGGGACGCAGGTGCGCCGAGATATATCCCGCGGCTCAGAAGAGCCGAACGAATGCAGGCAGTTATAGCAAACCGGCATATCTGTAAAGCACCGCGCCTTGCAGACGGGACACTCCTTCATGGACGCCGAAAGGTCAACCGCAACAGCGCCCTCCGTCAAAAGCGCGTCGCCATCCAGGCTGGCCTTCGCCCCCTCGGGGAAGCCCTCCCCCTTAGCCTCCACCGCAGCAACGGCAGTGCTCCCCCGCCTTGCCCGCGTTGCCTGCTGGGCATTCATCTTCCTATACATATCGCTATCTCCTCTCCTTCGCGATACCAATTGCCAACGTTCCCGGGAACCCATTCCCGCTCAAGGACCGCACATGCGCGCGGGCAACGAACAAGCCTTCCCGGCGCCACTTTCTCCAACGAACGGATCACGGTTCCATCCCGAGCGCAAAAAGCCACGTCCAAGGGGTGCTTCATCCCGAACGTATGGATGGAGCAGCAGGGAGCTATCATCAGCACGCACCCCTTCGGCCGAGGCACAAGGAACCCCCGCACCCTGTCCAGGAAGCCAACCGCCGGCACCAGAGCGAACGTTTCGCCATCTCTACCCATCGCAGCTCCTAGCATTTATCACCACGGCAGTCCCGCTGCCCACCCCAGAGCACGTTGCCGTAGCCCATCGGTACGTTCCAGTGTCTTTCGCGAACGTCGCCCCCGTCTGATTCCCGCCAGAGACGAACGTCCAGCCCTTGCCTTCCATCTGTTCCTTCACCTGATTGAAGGCGGAATCCGAAGACCCTTCCAGAACAAATCCGACAACCACCCCGCCGGAATCCACCGAGCAGAGGGCATCGGCGAACAACGGCACTTCGCGTTGCGCGCCTTCCGGAAGCGCAATCCTGTACCCCGAAAGGGATTCCCCCGAAACCAATCGGGCCAGCACCTCTGCGCCATCATCATCGACCCCGACAACGGGCAAATCACCAGCCTGTTCGCCCTCAGCACCCACGCCGCTCGATTGCAATTTGCTGGGCCACAGGAGCAAAACGATTGCCAGCAGCAGAAACAGGGCAACAACCCGCCATGCTCTTGGGTAAAGGGCGTGACGCACCAACCACCCGCCCGCCTTCTGCTTGTCCATTTAGAACACCACCCCCGGTTTGTAGGCGGAAACCGACATGCTCGACTCGTGACTGAGCGCCGGAAAGCTCACCCCGAACGCCCCGCTCAGCCTGCCTTGGCCGAACAGCGTTGGCTCGAACGAGAGCTTCCCGGAAAACGAGACGATGCCGCCCTCTGCGCCCGACGAGGAAACGGAGACGCTCAGATTCTCAGCATCGAACTCCTCTTCCAAGGCCGCCTGCACCAATGCCGAGCTTTGCTCGATGCCCTGCCCGTATGCGGGTGATGCCGCGTAGGTGCATACTGCGTTGCGAAAAACCCGATCGAAGGCAGCGCAATCTGAAAGGAACAAGACAGCATTCACGGCAGTAAGGGCAACAAGCAGCATCGCAGGGAACAGCACCACAAACTCAACGGTCATCTGGCCGGCTGCCTTCTTGCGAATCATCTCCATTGACGCACCCCCGTCCAAGTTGCGGCAATCCCCTTCAGATAGGCGATGCCATCTTTGACCGCCTGCTCCAAACCACCCGAAACGGCAGCTGGCAAGGCGACGGTAATCGGGATCTCCACAACACCATCAAGGAGGACGACGGTCGCAATGGTATATTCCCCGCTCAGGTCTTCGATAGACTGCAATGCCGCAGCCTGCAGATTGGAAAGCGCGCCGTCTATGCCCGCATTTCCCTCCGATGACACCGCCTGATCTTTGGCCGAAAGCAACACGGCGGAAAACGAGGATTCCTCCGCTTCAAGAACGTGCGACGAATTCACCAGCACGGCCTTGCGCGCTCGCAGATCCGGTGGTGAGAACCCGACGGCAGAAACCGTGTCCTCGAACCTCTCGGAAGCCCATGGCCCCAAACCGCTGGCGCTGGCCAAAGGTATCGAATCGATTGCCTGCCGAACCGCATCGCTCATAGCCTCATGGCCTTGGGTGTAAACGCCCAGCAAACCCGACCAAAGGTCCATGACGAACTTCGTCGGACCAACAAACACGCTGCCCTCGGAAGAGACGCCATCAAGAAACGAGGTAACCACGTTGCTGCCCTCGTCTGACGATTCGCGCACCAACGTTGCGCAGGAAAGCGCAACCCGGGGTCCCAATTCCGCTGAACCCCCGGAGTCGACGAACGATGAGGGAAACCGCGAAACGGGGGCCATCGTGTCGACAACAAGGACCACTGCCCCATAATGCCCCGGCGGCGTTATGTCTATGCGGTTCGAGCAAGCCTCCACCAAAGCCTCCCTTACCGATGTAAGCAAGCCCTCGGCCTCTTCCTTCACTTTCCCGCTTATAGGATCAAGCTCCGCACGGGCTTTCTGATACTCGGCGGCGGCTTTGGCAACCTCGTTGTAGTGATACTCGAAACCGTTTTCGATAGACGATGAAGCGGCAGCCACCTTGCCCATGCTGCTGGGAGTGAACTTGCAGTACGGGCAAGGCACGTAACCGGAAACGCTGTCGATCTCCTGGATGCAGCCAAGGCCTAAAGACGAGCCCTGCGCTGCACCGGGACAGCCCTCCCAGGCGTGCATCACCATGACTCCACTGGCATCGACCGACTTGGGGTAAACCGCATCGAGGTAAAGGGTGGTCGCCCTCAGCTCATCGGTATTCCTCGGCAGAAGAGGAAACAGGGCGTCGAACGATCCATCCGTTTCATGAACGTAGCCCTTGCCCACCTCCGTTTGCGCATAAGCGTAAAAACGCTTCCTTAGGGCAGAGTTGGCCTGCTCGTCGACCGAAGATCCCTGCGGTGCCTCTCTCTGGTAACGCACCTGGTAATAGGCCTTCGCCCTTTCAAGGGCCGCCGAGAAATTCCAGGTATCCACCGTGGAGAAGAAAGGATTTTGAAGCCCCGACATCCCCGCGAGCTTTGCAGCCCGCTCGTACATGCAATAAGAATCCTGACTGCCTGAATCATGTTCATAGGCGCGCTGCTTCCATTCATTGGCGCGCTGCGCCGCCTCCTCGGCTTTTCGGGCGTCTTCCCTTAACTTTTCCTGACGCTCATCTACCTTTGCAAGGGTCTCGTCGGACTCGTTGAACGAATACTCGCTCCCCTTCTCCATCTCCCAAGGCTGCAATATGGCGATTCCCTGATATCGAGCGCCCGACGTCGAGTTCGCGGCAAAAACCTCCTGCGCCTTGACGGTAGCCAAGAACGGCAGCGCCTCGGCTATCTTCTCCAACGACTGTCTAGCGGACTCGTAAAAGGAATCCCGCGATTCCTTCAGCTGCTTTGCCGCATCTATGAAGGCCTTCGACAGCCCCTCTGTCGGGGGGATGCATGCGCAAACCACCCCCAAGCCCAATGAACAGACCATAGTGAGCGATAGGCTCAATATCACCGCGTCGCATATGCTTGCGGCAATATAGAACTCCCCAACGGTGTTTTCCGCCGCAAGAGCCGCCGCATCAGCGACTTCCTGTACCTGGGCAGAGGCAGTATTCACTTCGTACACACGCGCCGCAGTGAATATCAGCGCCAAGGTAAGCAGGAGCGCTATAGCCATCCCAACGGTCGAAAAACCCTCTTCTGCCCAGAATATGGAGGTCTTTTCCCTGTTCCGGCGCATCATGAGAGCCCCGCCGTGGAACCATCTTGCCCAACCCAGGAATCCGGGACAAGCCCCAGATCGTTGTTCAAGACCCAATCGCTCTTCATCTGCTGGGTAACCTCGACCTTCTGGGAAAAGCACCCATCACTGCCGACGAGCCCCAAAGCGCTTGCCCCGAATTCAAAGAAGGGCAACGGCTTCACGCGGTTCTCGATGGAGACACCAACCCTCTCATGGGTCTCGTCACCCTGAAGCTTCACCACCCACGAACAGCCGGAGTCATGCACATGGAAATTCTCTTGCTGCGGAACCGAGCCAAGATGGCGCAGCACATACCCCTTGAAAGCATCTTCGGAGCCGTAGCCATCTACGGGCCTCGTCGCCAAGAGCCTGCACCCTTCTGCAGCCGCGGACTGCATCACCATGCGGTTGTACAACAATATCCCCGGCTGTATCAGCATCATCAGCAAGAGAAGGATGAGGGGGATAAGGAAAGCCCCCTCAACTGTCGCTTGGCCGCATAATCGTTTTCCCGTCATAGCTCCCGATCCCCCTCCTTCAAATCAATACAGCAGCACGTCGGCCCATGCGCCCGTCGTAACATCCTTCAAGTGATGGGAGGCCGACTGCAGCGCATGCTCGACAACCTTCCCCGACTGAAACAGGTCCGCCATAGCCCCCATCCCAAGCAAAAGGGCCAAAAACGCAGCGAGGACAATGGCATACTCAACCGTCGATTGCCCCGAAAGCCGCGCCTTGGCTTTCACAGGCCGTTGATGCCCGAAGAGATAGCGTCCCATAGTTCCTGGATCTTCGGACGGAACACCGTGATGGCCAAGATTGCTATCACAACAAGAACTCCGACGAGTATCGCGTATTCCGTGGTCCCCTGACCAGGCAGTTTTCGCAGTTCATGTCGAAGAGTCCAGACCTGGCGAACAGGACGGACCCAGCGATCAACGCATTCGCCGAAAGCGCGTATCATCGTTGAAACAGAACGGGATGCACCCCCGCTTCGGCAAATCGTCCCTTCCTTGCCGAAATGAATCACTGCTTGCTTTTCCATCTTGCATTCCTTTCCCTAAAAATCCTTCATAAGGTCCAACATGATCGGACCCATGATCAAAATCAGCATTGCCGGCAATATGAGGGCGCCAACGGGCAGCAGCATCTTCACTGGCGCTTTCGCCACTTGCTCCTCAAGCTTCGCCTTCCTTATGGCTCGAGCCTCAACCGCAAGAAGCCCTAGGTTATCCGCCAACGACGTACCAAACCTCAACGATCTGACAACGTTCTCGGCAAACCTCTCGAACAACGGGGAATCGTACGATCGGGCAATACCCCTCAGTCCTTCGGCGCGGGAGGTCAGGCTATGGCTCCACTGGCGCTGTGCTGAGGCAAGTGAGGCCGAAAGCGCCCCATCGAAGGAACCGCAGTACAGCAAAAGCGCCCTATCGAACGACATGCCGCTCTTCAACCCGAGCACTACCACCTCGATCATCTGGCTCAGCTGGTGCTCGGCGGAAAACGCGCGACAACGGGATTCCTCCTTAAGGGCCCTTATCGGCGCGCTCCATCCAACGATCAAGCCAACTGCTAGCCCGATGCTCATCAACAGGGAGGAAAAGAGACAGCCAGCCAACGCGCCCGTCAAGCCGAAGATGCCCGCCAGGCGCAGACGGGCCATAGCGAACCCCTCCTGCGTTACAGCGGATTCGAGCCCTGACTTCGCAAGAAGGTCCTTGCTTCTTGCGAAGTCCCTAGCTGCAACACCCCCTAGAACCGAGCCGGGTTGCCCGGTGCCGGCCGAAAGCGCAACCATCCGCTCGATCACCCATGCGCCAATCCCCTTCGATTCCAGGGATGCCCCCACGGAATCCAGGACAGAGCCACCGCCCAGAGCCTTCAGCGCATCCCTTCTGCGATCGAGGTCCTCCTTCCGTCTGAACCCTCCGTACCCAACGATTCCACCTGCCGCAAATGCGCAGGCCGCCGCCGTGCCAACAAGCGCACTCGCCATCATCTGGAACCTACTTTCAACATCTTCCTCACCAGAGCGATCCCCAAAGCCTGCATCCCTAAGGCAACGGCAAGAAGCCCAAGCCCCAATGGACTCTCGAAAAACGGGGCAAGGAACCCAGGCGACACAAGGGAGAACAGGCCGATAAGCGCAAAAGGCATCACTGTGACGATCTGGGCCGATAGCTTTGCCTGCGCTGTTTGCGTTCGCAGTGATCGCTTCAGCTCGATCTCATCGGAAACAGACTGGCGTGTTGCCTCCAAGATCCTCTGCATGCTGCTCCCCGTCCGATGCTGGATCTCCAGAGCAGTAGCAAGGAACACCAGCTCCGGCTCGCTAGACCCCCTTTTCAACTCGCCCAAGGCAGCATCAGCGCCTCCTCCGGTCTCAAGGACACCCGACACCCGGGAAAACAGCTCCCTTAGCGCCCCCTTGCTCCTTTGCTCAACCTCACTGATCGTCTGGCTAAGCGAGTATCCCGTTTGGAAGCAGGCCTTCATCGACTGCAACGCCTCGGGTATCTCTTCGCGCATTTCCTCTCGCCGTCTTTCACGCCTTCGGTTGATCCAGGTCCCCAACCCAAGAAGCGCGCATCCCCAAATCGCAGCCACGCATACCGGGGAGCCCGAAACGGCAAACGCAGCAAAGCCCACTGCCAGAAGGCAAAAGATAAGGAAAGACATCACGGACTCTTCCGTGCATGCGCAGCCTGCAACCCGGGCCTCAGCAACCATCCCACCGGCAAACACACCCGCACGTTGCGATCTCAACACGATGCGAGCAGGCCCCATTAA